>NZ_JBWKEC010000002.1:458774-556756 GCF_056435645.1 Amycolatopsis sp. NPDC043889 | reverse complement strand
GCCCGGTCCCATTCCGAACCCGGAAGCTAAGCCTGACAGCGCCGATGGTACTGCAACCGAAGGGTTGTGGGAGAGTAGGACACCGCCGGACTAACTTCAGGACAGGGTCCTGACCAGGGTTGAGAACCCCAACAGGTTCTCCCCGGTCAGGGCCCTGTCTCTTTTCATGTCCATGGACCGACTAGAATGGTCCGTTGGCTCACCTGACGGGTGGGCGCAAGTGTCGAAACTTTTCAATAGTGGCAGGAGGCCAGGTGTCCGAGTTCGGTCGACGTGACTCAGATGATGGCGCGTCCGGCCGGTCGGGTCGCCGGGACGACAGTCCCCGCGGAGGCCGGTCTGACGCGCAGCGAGGTGACCGGCGCGGTTCCGCCGGCGGCAGGCAGGACCGGGGCGGCCGCGATGGCGGCTACCAGGGCCGCCCGCGCAGGGACGATCGCGGCGCCCGCGGTTCCGGTGGCAGCTACGCCGGCAAGCCCGCGCGCGGCGGCGACGGCTCCCGTGACCAGCGCTCCGGTGGCAGCCGGTTCACAGGTCAGGGACGCGACGAGAGCCGTCCGCGCTACAACAACGACGACCGTCGTGGCCCTGGTGCCGGCGACCGTCGTGACGACCGGTCCGGTGGCCGCGACAACGATCGTCGCGGCGGCTTCCGCACCGACGACCGGCGCGACAGCCGCGACTACAAGGGCGACAACCGTGGCGGTTACCGCTCGGACAACCGGGGTAGCGACAACCGTGGCGGTTACCGGTCCGACAGCCGTGGCGGCGACCGCGGTGGATACCGCGGCGACGACAACCGTGACAACCGCGGCAGTGACAATCGCGGCGGTGACCGTGGGGGCTACCGGTCCGAGAACCGGGTTGGCGACCGCGGTGGTTACCGCTCGTCCGACAGCCGTCCCGAGCGTAGCTACGACAAACGCTCCGACAATCGGTCGGACAGCCGTTCGGACAACCGTTCCGAGGGCCGGTACGAGAAGCGCTCCGACAGCCGCCCGGCTCGTTCCGGCTACGGCTCGGACAACCGCGGCCGTTCCGACGACCGCCCGTCCGGCAACCGTTACGAAGGACGCCCCCAGGGAAAGTCCTACGGCGACCGTGACAATCGGGGTGGCGGTGACGACCGGCGTCCGTCCTATCGCGATGACCGCGGTGGCTCCCGTTCCGGCGGCTACAGCGGCGACCGCCGTCCCAGCGGTGGTGGCTACGAGCGCAAGAGCTTCGGCGACCGCGACAAGCGCGGTGACGACAAGCGCGGTGCCTACCGTCCGTCCGGTGACCGTCCCGACCGTCGCTCGTCCGACCGGCCGGAGAAGCGGTACGACGACAAGCGCGGCGGCTTCGACCGCAAGCGCGACGACCGTCCCCAGCGTGACCGTTCCGAAGGCCGCAAGGACTTCCGTTCGTCTCCGCGCACCGAGGACAGGCCTGTCGACGACGAGACCTTGGCGCGTGAGCTGCTCGAGGCTCCCGAGCTGCCCGAAGGTATCGAGTTCTCCGACCTCGACGAAGAAGTCCGCCGGGAACTCCGCACCCTGCCCAAGGCACTCGCGGAAACCGTCGGCAAGCACCTGGTCGCGGCCGGTGGCCTCGTCGACGAGGATCCCGAAGCCGCCATGGAGCACGCCAAGTACGCGAAGGCCAAGGCGTCGCGGGTCCCGATCGTCCGTGAGGCGCTCGGCCTGGTCGCCTACCACGCGGGCAACTGGTCCGAGGCGCTGTCCGAGCTGCGGGCCGTCCGCCGGATGACCCGGGCCGACGACCACATCGCGATCATCGCCGACGCCGAGCGTGCCATCGGTCGCCCGGAGCGGGCCCTCGACCTCGCGAAGGAGGTCGACAAGGAGCGCCTGTCCAAAGCGACCCAGATCGAGCTCGCGATCGTCGCGGCCGGCGCGCGGCGTGACCTCGGTCAGCTGGACGCCGCCGTCGTCTCCCTGCAGGGTGACGACCTCAAGGCGGAGAAGCGCGACCCGTGGAGCGCCCGGCTGTTCTACGCCTACGCCGACAACCTCGCCGCCGCGGACCGCAAGGACGAGGCGATCCGCTGGTTCCTGAACGCGGCAGAGGCCGACGAGGAGGACGAGACCGACGCCGCCGAGCGCGCCGCGGAGCTCACGAATGGCTGACGCCCTGTCGGCCGGGTACGACGGGGTCCTGTTCGACCTCGACGGCACGGTCTATCACGGCAGCACCGTGGTCCCGGGCGCACCGGAAGCGCTCCGGGCGCTTCGGGACCACGGCACGGCCGTCCGTTGGGTGACCAACAACGCCTCCAAGGCACCCGCGGAGGTCTCCGCACACCTGGAGGCACTCGGACTGCCCGCCACCCCTGAAGAGGTCCACACGAGCTCTCAGGCCGCCGCCGCCCTGCTGGGTGAGCGGCTGCCTCAGGGCGCGGTGGTTCTCGTCGTGGGCACGGACTCGCTGGCAGCCCAGATCGAGTCCGTCGGCCTGAAGACGATCCGGGAAGCCGGTCCGGACGTGGCCGCTGTGGTGCAAGGGCACTCGCCGCAGAACACCTGGGCCGCTCTCGCGGAGGCGTGCCTCGCCATCCGCGCGGGCGCGCTGTGGGTGGCGACCAACGTCGACGCGACCCTGCCCAGCGAACGCGGACTGCTCCCGGGCAACGGGTCGATGGTGGCCGCGTTGCGCACCGCCACCGGCGTCGAACCGCTGGTGGCCGGCAAGCCCGCGCCGGGGCTGTTCACGACGGCGGCACGGGACGCGGGTGCGGAGCGTGCCCTCGTCGTGGGCGACAGGCTGGACACCGACATCGAGGGCGCCGTCGCGGCGGGGATCGACGCGCTCTGCGTCCTGACCGGCGTCGCCGACGCGGCATCCCTGATCTCGGCGAGGCCCGAGGAGCGTCCGCGCTACCTCGCGTGGGACCTGTCCGGATTGGGTAGCCGCGCGGACCTTCTCGAAATCGGGCCCAAGGACGGCTGGCGCGTCACCGCACAGGGTGACGTGCTCGAAGCCGACGGTGATGGCGACTCCCTCGACCTGTTGCGCGCGTTGTGCGCGGCGGCCTGGGACTCGGGGATCACCGAGGTCCGTGGTGTGGGCGACACCGCCCGCGCCGCGCTCGCCGAGCTGCGCCTCGGCTGACCAGCGCTGCTAACTTGGTGGGGTGCAAGACCACTTCCACCCCGTGCCGCGACCGCCGGTGCCGGGCCCTCCGCCGGTGCCCGGGCCACCGGCGGTCCAGGCCGATCAGTTCGCGCAGCAGGACACGGATCCCCGAGCCGGGATCGACGAAGCCGTGGCGGGTCTCGACGACCTCGCCGCGCTTCCGCTCTCGGAGCACGTCGACCGGTTCGAGGCCGTGCACACCGAGCTGACGGTGGCGCTGTCCACCATCGACAAGGTCTGACCGCGTGCCCAAACGCGCCCGCCTGGACGCGGAGCTCGTCCGGCGGGGACTCGCCCGTTCCCGGGAGCAGGCGTCGGCGCTGATCGCCGAAGGCAAGGTCACCGTGCGCGGCATGGTGGCCACCAAACCCGCGACTGGGGTCGAGTCCGGCGCGCCGATCGTGGTGCGCGACGGCGACGACCCCGGCTGGGCCTCGCGTGGCGCGCACAAGTTGCTCGGCGCGCTCGAAGCTTTCACCCCGCAAGGTCTTTCCACCGAGGGAAAACGCTGTCTCGACGCGGGCGCCTCGACCGGTGGCTTCACCGATGTCCTGCTGCGCAACGGCGCCGCCACGGTGATCGCCGCCGACGTCGGCCGCGGCCTGCTGGACTGGCGCCTGCGCACCGACGACCGCGTGGTCGTCCTGGACAAGACGAACGTGCGCAACCTGACCCCGGAAGACCTCGGCGGGCAGGTCGACCTCGTGGTCGGGGATCTCTCGTTCATCTCGCTCAAACTCGTGCTGCCCGCGCTGGCCGCCTGCGCGCGGGACGGCGCGGATCTGGTGCCGATGGTGAAACCGCAGTTCGAGGTGGGCAAGGACCGGCTCGGCAGCGGCGGCGTCGTCCGGGACCCGGAGCTGCGCGCCGAATCGGTGCTCGGTGTGCTCGCCGAGGCCGAAAAACTGGATCTGAGCCTGCGCGGCGTCGTGGCGAGCCCGCTTCCCGGGCCGTCGGGGAACGTCGAATACTTCGTCTGGCTTACCCGTGGGGCGGGGGAGACCGACGGCACCGACGCCGAGCGGCTCGTCCGGACCGCAGTCCTGGAGGGACCCCAATGAGCGATCGCGAGGTGCTGCTGGTCGTGCACCCGGACCGGGACGCGACCCGGGACGCGGCACGCGAGGTTTCGGCCCGTTTCGCCAAGGCGGGTGTGCGGCTCCGGGTACTCGACGAAGACGTCCGGGAGATGCTGGAAGCCGACGGCGGGATCGGCGCGCCGTGCACGGTCATGGCGCCGGAGCAGGACCCGGCCGCCGGCACCGAGCTGGTGTTCGTGCTCGGCGGCGACGGCACCCTGCTGCGGGCAGCGGAACTGGCGAGGCCGAACGGCGTTCCGGTCCTCGGCGTGAACCTCGGCCGGGTCGGCTTCCTGGCGGAGGCCGATTCGGACAAGCTCGCCGACACCGTCCAGCGTGCCGTCGACGGCGACTACCAGGTCGAAGAGCGGATGACCGTCGATGTCGTCGTGACCGTCGACGGTGAGGAGACCGTCAACACCTGGGCGCTCAACGAGGCCAGCGTCGAGAAGAGCTCGCGTGAGCGCGTGCTGGACGCCCTCATCGAGGTCGACGGAAGGCCAGTGTCGTCCTTCGGCTGCGACGGCGTCCTGTGCGCCACCCCGACCGGCTCGACGGCGTACGCGTTCTCCGCGGGCGGGCCGATCATCTGGCCGGACGTCCAGGCCCTGCTGGTGGTCCCGAGCAACGCGCACGCGATGTTCTCCCGGCCGCTGGTCGTCTCGCGGGACTCGGAGATCACCGTCGCCATCGATCCGGACGGTTCGCCCGCCGTCCTGACCTGCGACGGATCGCGGACCTTCGATCTTCCCGCCGGTGCGGCCGTGCGGGTCACCTGCGGCCGGGTGCCGGTGCGCCTGGTCCGGTTGTGGGAAGGCCCGTTCACCGACCGGTTGGTGCACAAGTTCTCGTTGCCGATCAAGGGCTGGCGGGAGCGGCACGCTCGCTGACGGATGTCAGGAAAGGGTCGTTCAGGACGTTTTTTGTCTTGAACGACCCTTTCCTGACGTGCCGGGTGCGGGAATGGTCGGGGTGGGCCGCTACGGTGGGCGTCGTGCTGGCCGAGATGCGCATCCAGGGCCTCGGAGTCATCGAGGACGCCCTGCTGGAACTGCACGCGGGCTTCACCGTCGTCACCGGTGAGACGGGTGCGGGCAAGACCATGGTCGTCAGCGGGTTGCACCTGCTCTCCGGCGGCCGAGCCGAAGTGTCCAAGGTGCGGACGGGAATGCTGAAGGCCTTCGTGGAAGGCCGCTTCGAGCTGGGCGGTGCCGAGGGCGCCACCCGGATCGTCACCGACGCCGGGGCGGAGGTCGACGAGGACGGCAGTGTCATCGCGCTGCGCGCGGTCTCGGTCGACGGCCGGTCCCGTGCCCACCTCGGCGGCCGTTCGGTGCCGGTCGGGGTACTGGCCGATCTGTCCGAGCAGCTGATCGCCGTCCACGGGCAGAACGATCAGCTGCGGCTGCTGCGGCCCGCCGAGCAGCGCGCGGTGATCGACCGGTTCGCCGGTGAAGCCGTCACCGAACCGCTCGAGCGGTACCGCGCGGTCCGGGACGAGTGGCTCGCCGTCGTCGCCGAACTGACCGAGCGTTCCACCCGCTCCCGCGAGATGGCGCAGCAGGCCGACCTGTTGCGCCACGGCCTCGCCGAGATCGACGCCGTCGCGCCGGAACCGGGCGAGGACACGGAACTCACCGAGCAGATCAAGCGGCTCGCCGCGGTCGACGAACTGCGGGCGGCGGCCAGCGCGGCGCACGCCGCCGTCGCCGGTTCGGCGGACGGGGATCCGGACGCGCCCGGCGCGCTGGGGCTGATCGGGGAGGCGAGCCGCCATCTGACCGGTTCCGAAGACGCCGTGCTGCGTGAACTCGGGCCCCGGTTGGACGAGGCGTCGGTGCTGCTGTCCGAAGTGGGCACCGAGCTGGGCAGCTACCTCGAAACGCTCGACGCCGACCCGGCGTTGCTGGAGAAGGTGCTCGCGCGCCAGGCGGACCTGAAGCGGCTCACGCGCAAATACGCGGCAGACGTGGACGGCGTGCTCGCCTGGGCCGACGACGCCCGCCGCCGGATGTCCACGATGGACACCTCCGAAGAGGCGTTGGCCGAGCTGGCCAAGCGCCGCGACGAACTCGCCGTCACGCTGGCGGAACACGCGCTCACGCTGTCGGAGGCGCGGGTCGAGGCCGCCGCCGAACTCGCCGAGGCGATCACCGCCGAGATGTCCGGGCTCGCCATGGGGCAGGCCGAGATCGAGATCACCGTCGAGCGGCGCGCGGTCGACGAGAGCGACGCGCACGCGGTGAAGGTCGGCGGCAGGCTCGTGCACGCCGGGCCCGACGGCGTCGACGACGTCGAGTTGTTGCTGCGGGCGCACAACGGCGCCCCGCCGCTCCCGGTGCACAAGGCCGCTTCCGGTGGTGAGCTTTCCCGCGTGATGCTGGCGATCGAGGTCGTCCTCGCGCACGCGGACACCGTGCAGACACTGGTGTTCGACGAGGTCGACGCCGGGGTCGGCGGCCGGGCCGCGGTCGAGATCGGCAGGCGGCTCGCGCGGCTGGCGCGCAGTCACCAGGTCCTGGTGGTCACGCATCTGCCGCAGGTGGCCGCGTTCGCCGATCAGCATCTGGTGGTGGACAAGGGCACCAGCGGCGGAGTGACCCGCAGCGGCGTGCGCGTGCTCGAACAGTCGGAGCGTGTCGTCGAGCTCGCCCGCATGCTCGCCGGAATGGAAAGCACCGAGACCGGCCGGGCACACGCGGAAGAACTGCTCGCCGTCGCCGAGGCCGACAAGAGCACGCCGGACAAGCCCAAGGCCCGTCGCGGTGGGAAGCGAAAGAAGACGAAGTAGCCTCTGCCTGAGCGAGTCCGTGAAGGCCTCCTTCCCTACCTTCAGGGTGGGGAAGGAGGCCTTCACTACCACTGGGCTTGAACCACTCAGGTGCGGTTGCGAAAGCCACTTTCGCAACGCGCCTCCGTGAGGCCGTAGCCGAACCAGTGTGGGTTAATCGGCGTGTTTCCATCGGCGTGGCGGACGCAGAAGGCCGCGCGAATTTGTCACTATCGGTCGCATGAAGCTCACCGGCTTGCTCTCGCGTAACCAAGAGACCCTCCCCGGGATCACCGGCGTCGCCAGGGTCGACCGGCGTACGCGCGAGCTGCTCCGCCGGCTGAGCCCCGGCGACATCGTCGTCCTCGACCAGCTCGACCTCGACCGGTCGACGGCCGATGCCTTGGTGGAGGCCGAAGTCGCGGCGGTGGTGAACGCCTCGCCCTCGATCTCCGGCCGTTTCCCCAACCTGGGCCCGGAGATCCTGCTCGAGGCCGGGATCCCGCTCGTCGATTCGGTCGGCGGCGAACTGCTGCGCAAGGTGAAGGACGGCACGAAACTCCGCCTGCACGAAGGCGTCGTCTACATCGGAGAGCGGCAGCTCGGCTCGGGTGTCCAGCAGACGCGGGAAAGCGTCGCGGACCAGATGATCGAGGCCAAGGCCGGGATGTCCACCCAGCTCGAGGCGTTCTCCGCGAACACGATCGAATTCCTCCGCCGGGAACGCAGCCTCATCCTCGACGGTGTCGGTGTCCCGGAGATCCGGGTGCCGCTCAAGGACCGGCACGCCCTCGTGGTCGCGGGCGGCAACGGGCACGCCGAAGACCTCAAGAAGCTGAAGAAGTACATCGCCGAGCACCGGCCGGTGCTGATCGGTGTCGACGCCGGGGCCGACACGCTGCGCGCGCAGGGATATCAGCCGGACGTCATCGTCGGCGACCCGCACGGGATCGGCGCCGAGACCCTGCGCAGCGGTGGCGAGGTCGTGGTCCCGGCGCAGCCGGACGGGCACGCGCCGGGTGTCGAGCGCATCCAGGACCTCGGGATCGGCGCGGTCACCTTCCCGGCGACGGGTAACGCCGAGGATCTGGCTCTGCTGCTGGCCGACGCGCACGAGGCGAGCCTGGTGGTCACCGTCGGTTTCCAGGCGACGCTGCGGGAGTTCCTCGACCACGGCCGGTCCGGCTCGAACCCGTCGACGTTCCTCACCCGGCTCAAACTCGGCACGAAACTGGTCGACGGCAAGGCGGTCGCGACCCTGCACCGCAGCCGGGTGTCCATCGGCGCCATCGTCCTGCTGGTCGTCGCGACCCTGGTGGCCGTCGCGGCCGCACTGCTGGTGTCCGACGTGGGTTCGGTCTACCTCGACTGGATCCGCGACACCTGGAACTCGTTCATCGCCTGGGGCAAGGGACTCTTCACGTGATTTCACTGCGGTACCACATCGTTTCCATCGCCGCCTGCTTCCTGGCGCTCGCCCTCGGGGTGGTGCTCGGGTCCACGGCACTGAACGGTGCCCTGCTTTCGGGTCTCGCCGGCCAGAAGGAGGATCTGGGTTCCCAGGTCGCGGATCTGGAGGCGCAGCGCAACACGCTCAACGCCAGGCTCGGCGACGCGGACGCGTTCGCCGGCGCGATGGGGCCGAAGGTCGTCGCCGGGCAGCTGGACAAGCGTTCGGTGGTGCTGGTGACCACAGAGGACGCGAAGCCCGCGGACCGCGACGCGCTCAAGCAGCTCGTCGGCCAGGCGGGTGCCGCCGTCACCGGGGAGATCCAGCTGACCGAGGCGTTCTCCGACCCGATGCGCTCCGATCAGCTGCGTGACGTCGTCTCGCGGCTCCAGCCCGCCGGTGTCCAGTTCCCGACCGCGGGCGACCCCGGCACCCTCGCCGGCGCTCTGCTCGGCTCGGTCGCGTTGCTGAACAAGGACAACGCGCAGCCGCAGTCCACGCCGGTGGAGCTGGCGGCCGCGCTCGGCGGGCTCACCGACGGCGGTTTCCTCAAGACCGGCGGAGACGTGAAGCCCGCGCAGCTCGCGATCGTGCTCACCGGTTCCAAGTACACCGGGGACGGCGCCGGTGACCGTGCGTCGACCATCGCGCGGTTCGCCGCGCAGCTGGACCGTTCCGGCGCGGGCACCGTCTTGGCGGGCGACGCGGGATCCGCCGACGGCACCGGCGCGATCGGCGTCGTCCGCGCCGACACCTCGTCGACCTCGATCCTGTCCACTGTGGACAACGCGGAGACCGCGGCCGGCCGGGTCACCACGATCTTGGCGCTGCGCGAGCAGCTCGAAGGCGGCGCGGGCCGCTACGGCATCGCGGGCAATGCCCAGGCTCCGGCCCCCGGTATCGCGGCCGACGGCAACTAGCCCCCTTTCGCATTTCGTCCTCTGAATGCGGTACTTGCGTGTGCAACTACCGCATTCAGAGGACTAAACGCGGGGCCAGAGGCGGGTTTTCGGGAGTGGGCGGGCGTAGGAGCCGGCCCGGCTGGTCTTGAGGTTCAGCGCCACCAGGGATTCGGCCAGCCGGACCGCAGCCGCGACGCCGTCGATCACCGGGATGTCCAGCATCGCCGAGATCCGGCGATCGAGGCCGGTCATCCCCGCGCAGCCGAGGACGAGGACCTCCGCACCCGCGTCGCGGGCGCGCCGTCCGGCGGTCAGCAGTGCCGATTCCGTCCGGCGTTCGTCGGTCAGTTCGAGCACCCCGAGCCCGGCACCGAGGACGCCGACGCAGTTCTGCGCGACGCCCGCGGCGTGCAGGCTGTCTTCGATGAGCCCGCACGTCCGGTCCAATGTGGTCACGACGCCGTAGCGTCTTCCCAGCAGGCAGGCCAGATGCGCGGCGGCCTCGGTGATGTCGACGACGGGGACGTCGAGCAGCTCCCGCGCGCCTTCCCTGCCGTGCTCACCGAAACCGGCCATCACGAGCGCGTCGAACGGCTCGTCCAGCCCGTTGAGAAGGTCGAGGACGGCCGCGGCGCTCAGGAAGCTGTCCAGCCAGCCCTCGGCGGATTCCGGGCCCCACAACGGGGTTCTGGCCAGGATCTCGGTGCCGTGACTCGCCGCGGCGCGGGCGCCCGCCTCGATCTCCTTGGTCATCGCCTCGGTGGTGTTGCAGTTGGTGACCAGGATCCGCATCACGCGACCCGTTGCTTGCGCGACACCACGAAATAGAGGGCCGCGGCGGAAGCGGTACCGATGAACCACGAGTACGGCGCAGCCGGGGCGAAGAACGGCACCAGGGCGATGATCGCGGACAGCGCCGCGGTGGGCAGGAAGGTGACCATCGCGCGTGGGTTGAATCCGCGCTTGTAGTGGTACGGCGAACCGGGTCCGGCCACGAACAGCTTGTCCACGTCGATCCGGCCGCGTTTCACCAGGTAGTAGTCGACGATCATGATGCCGAACAGCGGACCGAGGAAGGCGCCGAGACCGCCGAGGAAGTAGTTGACCACCGCGGGCGACGAGTACAGCTTCCACGGCAGCACGCACAACGCCGCCACCGCGCTGATCATCCCGCCGAGGGTGAAGGTGATTCGTTTCGGCCAGATGTTGGCCAGGTCGTAGGCGGGGGAGACGAAGTTCGCGACGATGTTCACACCCATGGTGGCGATCGCGAAGGTCAGCGCGCCGATGATCAGCACGGGCGTGTTGTCGATGCGGGCCAGCAGTTCGGCGGGGTCGGTGATGGCTTCACCGAACACCTGGAGGCTGCCCGCGGTCACGAGCACCGACAGCAGCGCGAACGCCGTCGAGTTGATCGGCAGTCCCCAGAAGTTGCCGCGCCGTACCGTTTTCTGGTTCGGGGCGAACCGCGAGAAGTCGCAGAAGTTGAGCATCAGGGTGCCGTAGATGGACAGGATCAGCCCGACGGCGCCGAACCATTGCCGTACCTGCTCCCCTGTGGACAGTGCCTTCGGGTTGCTGGTCAAGGAGATGTTCCAGTCGGCGGCGGCCAGGATCCACACGGCGAGCGCGATCATCACGACCCAGATGCCGGGACCGCACCAGTCCTGGAACTTGCGCACGGCTTCCATACCGCGGGTGAGCACCAGCGCCTGCGCGAGCCAGAGTGCGATGAAACAGATCCAGCCGAGGGCGTGCAGGCCGAGGAAACCCACCTCGGTCCACGGTTTCAGACCCGGATCGATCGCGAGCACGAGCAGCGTGATGGCCACGGACGCGAGGTAGGTCTGGATGCCGTACCAGAAGATCGCGATGATCGCGCGGATGAGCGCGGGCAGGTTCGCGCCGAAGGTGCCGAAACTGATGCGGGCGACCACGGGGAAGGGGACGCCGGTCTTCTGGCCGATCCGGCCCATCAGGTTCATGCCGAAGTAGATGAGCACGAAACCGGTCAGCAGCGCGGTGAACACCTGCCAGGCCGAGAGCCCGAGGACGAACAGGCCCGCCGCGAAGGTGTAATTGCCGAGGTTGTGCACGTCCGACATCCACAGCGCGAAGATGTCGTAGACCTTCCAGCGGCGTTCTTTCGCCGGGGCGAGATCTTCGTTCCAGAGCCGGGGATCGGCGTTCTCGGTGGTAGGCGCTTCGGACCGGGTTGCTGGGGCGGCGGTCATGCGGGCCTCCGATCGACGGGGACATCCGGTCGATTTGGTATCCCAAAATTTGGCATCCCAAATATCACCCCGCGGTGGCCCGCCGTCAAGGTTTCTGCCGATAAACTCGGGTTACGAGCTGTTACGGCAGTATTGAACGAGGGGGTCGGGTGGCCGAGGAAGGACCGCGTCAGCCGCTGGCCGCGACCCGGCAGCGGGTCCGCGACGAGCTGCGTGAACGTATCCTCGCCGGACGGCTGAAGCCGGGGGACAGGCTGGTCGAACGCGAGCTCGCCGAGGACCTCGGAGTTTCGCGGGTCCCGGTGCGCGAGGCCATCCGCAGCCTGGAGGCCGAGGGCTTCCTCGCCGTCCAGTCGCCGCGGCGCATCGTCGTGCGCCAGCTGGCCAAGGCCGACGTCGAGGAGCTGTTCGACGTCCGTGAGGCACTCGAAGGACTCGCTGCCGGACTGGCCGCCGAACGGGCGGGCAAAGCGGAACTCCGCGCGCTCGAACGGCTGCTCACCGACGCCGCCCGCGCGACCGAAAGTGGTGACCCGGCCCGGATCACTCTGCTCAACACCCGCTTCCACGACCAGATCGTCGCGCTCGCCGGCAACGGGCTGCTGCACGAGATCCTCCGCCCGCTGGAAGGCAGGCTGCGCTGGCTGACCAGCCAGAACGAGCACTGGGGCGAACTGCTCGACGAGCACCGCCGTCTCTACGACGCGATCGTTTCGGGCGACGCCGACCGCGCGCGGGCCCACGCCGTCGAGCATGTGCGGGTGAACCGGGCGGTCACGCTGAAGGCGCTGTTCCCCGAAGATGACGGAGAACGCTCCGCCGGGTGAACCGGACATGTCAGACTCGCGTCATGATCACCGACGAACAACGGGCCGCCCGCACCGCGCGGGCGGTGGCCGCCGCGGTTTCCGCGGGACGCGACCTCGGCATCACCGTCACCGAACCCGAGGTCCTGTACGACGTTTTCTCCGTCATCGTGCGGCTGGCGCCTTCGCCGGTCGTCGTGCGCGTGCCGACCGTGCTGCCGCGCACGACCACGCTGGAGACACAGCTGACCGACCAGCGGCGCGAACTCGCCGTCGCCACCTGGCTCGGCGAGAAGGGGCTTCCGGTCGTCAAGCCGAGCCCGCTGGTACCGGCGGAACCCGTGCAGCGCGACGGTTTCTCGATGACTTTTTGGGAACTGATCGAGTTCGTCGAGGACGCGAACCTTGCCGTGGAGCACTCGGCCAAGCTCGTCGCGAAGCTGCACGCCACGCTCCGTGACTATCCCGGCGACCTGGCGTTCCTGAACGGGCTCGACCCGTTCATCCCCGACGGCCTCGCCCAGCTCGAAGGCAGGCCGGAGCTGCTCGACCCCGCCGACCTCGACCGCGCCCGCCGCGAATGGGAGGTCTTCCGGTCGCTGCTGGAATCGGAGGAGGCCTTCGCCAAGGCGTTCCCCGGTGCCACCGTGCAACCGGTGCACGGTGACTCGCCGGGCTACAACCTGATCGTCACCACCGAAGGCGAGCTCTACTCCGACTTCGAACTGGTGAACCGCGGCCCGATCGAACGCGACCTCGCGTTCAACGGTCCCGAAGGCATCGAGGCCTACAACGCCGCCGCCGTCGGACTCGGCCTGCGCGAGGTCGACGAAGGCGCGCTGCGAACCTTCGAGGCGGTGGGCCTGCTTCAGGTGGTCGCGTGCCTGTCGATGGCGCCCGAGCTGCCGATGCTGGTGGACGGTCTCAAGCCGATGATCGACCAGTGGCGGGGAACCCCCTTCGCCGGAGGGCTCGGCTAGCCGAGCATCGAAGTCCAGGCTTCGGCGAATCCGGGGAAGGTCTTCCCGACCGTCCCCGGGTTCTCCACTTCGACCCCTTCGACCTTCAGGCCGAGCACCGCCGCCGCCATCACCAGCCGGTGGTCGTCGTAGGTGCGGAACTTCCCGCCGTGCAGCGGCGCCGGCGTGATCCGCAGCCCGTCCTCGGTCTCGCGGACGTCGGCGCCGAGCGACGACAGTTCGGTGGCGAGCGCGGTCAGCCGGTCGGTCTCGTGGCCGCGAAGATGCGCCACCCCGGAGATGACCGACGGTCCCTCGGCGAAGCACAGCAGCGCCGCGATCACCGGCGTCAGCTCGCCGACGTCGTGCAGGTCCAGTTCGACGCCGGGAATCGCGCCGCTGCCGGTGACCGTCAGGCCCGCCGCGTCGAGTTCGGCGGTGGCGCCGAGAACGGGCGCCAGGCTGCGCAGCCAGTCCCCGGGCTGCGTCGTCCGCTGCGGCCAGCCCGCGATGCGCACTGTGCCGCCGGTCGCGATCGCGGCGGCGACGAACGGCGCCGCCGTCGAAAGATCCGGCTCGACGACGTACTCGGGGCACGAAAGCCGTGTCGGCGCGACGTGGAACTCGGCGCCCTCGCGGTCCACAGTGGCCCCGAACCGGCGGAGCATCTCGACGGTCATCGCGATATGCGGCTCGCTCGGCACCTGGCCGCCCACGAGGCGCACGGTGACACCCTGCTGGAACGACGGCCCGGCGAGCAGCAGCGCGGACAGGAACTGGCTCGACGCCGAGGCGTCCAGGTCGACCCTGCCGCCCCGCAAGCCGCCTTCGCCGTGGACGGTGAAGGGCGGCGCCTCGCGGCGGTCGTCGTCAATGCGGGCGCCGAGGTCGCGAAGTGCCTTCAGCAGCGGCCCGATGGGACGGCGGCGGATGGCCTCGTCGCCGTCGAACAGCGCCGGGCCGGTTCCCAGCGCGGCGAGCGCGGGGGTGAACCTGGCGACCGTGCCCGCGTTGCCGAGTTCCACCCGGACGGTCTCGTCGGGATGGACGCGGCCGGGGCCGAGCGGGTGCACGAGGTAGCCGCCGATGCTGCCCTGCGAGTGGGCGCCGAGCGCGTAGATGGCGCCGAGCATCAGGCGCGCGTCCCGGGAGTCGAGCGGGGTCCGCACCCGCGTCGGCGCGCTGGCGAGCGCGGCGAGGACGTAGGCCCGGTTGGTGATCGACTTCGAACCGGGGACACGGATGTCCGCGTCGAGCGGGCCTTCCGCGACCGGTGCGGTCCAGGTGTCGTGCGCGTCTGTCACGCCGCGAGAGTAGCGGTTTTCCACTCCAACGGACGCTTGCGGCGTGGCCGGTGAGCGCTTCGGCGGGCGTGCGATAAGGTGGAAGCCCGTGGGACTTCAGTCGCGGGCTACCAAGTATGTCTTTGTCACCGGAGGCGTTGCCTCCTCTCTGGGTAAGGGACTCACGGCTTCCAGCCTGGGTCAGCTCCTTACCGCACGTGGGCTCCGGGTCACGATGCAGAAGCTGGATCCGTACCTCAACGTCGATCCGGGCACGATGAACCCGTTCCAGCACGGTGAGGTGTTCGTCACCGACGACGGCGCCGAGACCGATCTGGACATCGGGCACTACGAGCGTTTTCTCGACCGGGCTCTCGACGGCAAGGCGAACGTCACCACCGGGCAGGTGTACTCCGAGGTCATCGCCAAGGAGCGCCGCGGTGAGTACCTCGGCGACACCGTGCAGGTCATCCCGCACATCACCGACGAGATCAAGGCGAGGATCACCGCCGCGGCGGGCGCCGACGAGGACGGGAACAGCCCGGACGTCGTGATCACCGAGGTCGGCGGCACCGTGGGCGACATCGAGTCGCTGCCGTTCCTGGAGGCCTGCCGTCAGGTCCGCCACGACGTCGGCCGCGACCAGTGCTTCTTCCTCCACGTCTCCCTGGTCCCGTACCTCGCCCCCTCGGGCGAGCTGAAGACCAAGCCGACCCAGCACTCGGTCGCCGCATTGCGCAACATCGGTATCCAGCCCGACGCGCTCGTCTGCCGCGCCGACCGTGAGCTGCCGGAGGACCTCAAGCGCAAGATCGGCCTGATGTGCGACGTCGACACCGAAGCCGTCATCGCCTGCCCCGACGCGCCGTCGATCTACGACATCCCGAAGGTGCTGCACCGTGAGGCGCTCGACGCCTACGTGGTGCGCCGCCTCGGGCTGCCGTTCCGCGACGTCGACTGGACCGTGTGGGGCGACCTGCTCGACCGCGTGCACAACCCGTCGGAGACGGTGCGGGTCGCGCTCGTCGGCAAGTACATCGACCTGCCGGACGCGTATCTGTCGGTCACCGAGGCGCTGCGCGCGGGCGGGTTCGCCCACCGCGCCAAGGTCCAGATCTCCTGGGTCCCCTCTGACTCCTGCGAGACCCCGGCCGGCGCGGCCGCGGCGCTGTCCGATGTGGACGGCGTGCTGGTGCCGGGCGGCTTCGGCGTCCGTGGCATCGAGGGCAAGGTCGGCGCCATCGCCTACGCCCGCACCCACGGGCTGCCGCTGCTGGGCCTGTGCCTCGGCCTGCAGTGCATGGTGATCGACGCGGCGCGGAACCTGGCGGGTATCAAGGACGCGAACTCGGCCGAGTTCGAGGACGGCCCGAACCCGGTCATCTCGACGATGGCCGACCAGCGTGACGTCGTCGCCGGCGAGCGCGACATGGGCGGCACCATGCGGCTCGGCGCCTACGTCGCCAAGCTCAAGCCGGGCTCGCAGGTCGCGAAGGCGTACGGCAGCACCGAGGTCTCCGAGCGGCATCGTCACCGCTACGAGGTCAACAACGCTTACCGCAAGCGCCTTTCCGACGCCGGTCTGGTGTTCTCGGGTACCTCGCCCGACGACCACCTGGTCGAGTTCGTGGAGCTGCCCGCCGACAAGCACCCGTTCTTCGTCGGCACCCAGGCGCACCCGGAGCTCAAGAGCCGTCCGACCCGCCCGCACCCGCTGTTCAGCGCGTTCGTGAAGGCCGTCGTCGACCGCAAGGTCGCCGAGCGGCTGCCGGTCGAGCTGCCCGAGGCCCCTCAGACGGTGGCCCGGTGACCGAGCCAGGCAAGCACGAATTCACCGTCGCGTCCACAAAGGACGTCCACATCGGACGTGTCGTGGGGCTGCGGGTCGACGAGGTCGTGATGCCCGGCGGCGGCACCGCCCGTCGTGAGGTCGTCGAGCACCTCGGCGCGGTCGCCGTCGTCGCGCTCGACGAGGACGGCGCGGTCACGCTGATCCACCAGTACCGTCATCCGATCGGGCGGCGGCTGTGGGAACTGCCCGCCGGGCTGATCGACAAGGCGGGGGAGGACCCCGTCGGCGCGGCCCAACGCGAGCTGGTCGAGGAGGTCGGGCTCAGCGCCGAGCGCTGGGAGACCCTGGTCGACGTCGCGGCGTCGCCCGGCTTCACCGACGAGGTCGTCCGTGTCTATCTCGCCCGAGACCTGTCCGAAGTGGACAGGGAGGTCCTCGGCGACGAGGAGGCGGACCTCGTCATGCGGAAGTTCCCGCTCGCCGAGGCGGTCCGGATGGCGCTGGCCGGTGAGCTGGTGAACGGGTCGACCGTCGGTGGCGTGCTCGCCGCGCACGCGGTGCTTTCGGGGGCGGCTTCGTCGCGGCCCGCCGACGCGCCTTGGGAGGACAGGCCGACGAAGTTCGCTTCACGCGGTCTCTAGCGCTCGTGAGTGGTAAGGACGGTTAGAACCGTCCTTACCACTCACGAGGCGTTCAGTCCCGGAGACGGCGGCCCTGCGCGTCGGTGCCGCCGTTCGCCAGCAGCACGATCCCGTCGACGATCGGCCAGACCACCCCGACGCCGCAGGTGACCACCACGACCGCCAGCTGCCCCAGAGCGAGTCCGACATGGCCGGTGTAGAAGCGCCCGATCCCGAACGGCAGCACGATCTGCAGTACCCCGGCGGCGACCTTCGACTTCGGTGAGTACGGCGCGACCGCGGCGGGCTGCTGGTACACGGGCACGAACGGCGGCGGGTCGAACCGCGGCGCCAGGTACGCCGGATGCGGCGCGGGAAGGTCCTGGAACAGCGGCCGGAGTTCGCCGAACGTCACGGCCTCGTACGCGGCGAGGACGCGGCCCTCGTACTCGTCCGGCGTGATCCTTCCCTGGCTGTAGTGGTCGGCGAGCAGCCGCGCCGCCTCCTCGCGCTCGGCTGTGCCGGCGCGCATTTCGTCCGGGTCCGGTTGCTGGGACATGCTCCCAAGGTAGCCCGTTTCACACCCGCGACGCGGTACGCGCGGCGAACCCCCCGAACGGGTCGCGGTCGTCCTAGAGTGTCCGTGTGTCACGGGCAGGCGGTACCGGAGTCGCCCAGGTGGTCGCCGCTTACCTCGACCATCTGGTGGTCGAGCGCGGAACCGCGAGGAACACCCTCGACAGCTACTCCCGCGACCTGCGCCGGTACACCGCGTACCTCGGCGCCGCCGACGTCGAGCGCTTCAGCGACGTCACCTCTGCGCACATCACCTCCTTCGGCGCGGCGCTGCGCGAAGGCGACGAAGAGCATCAGCCGCTGGCAGCGTCCTCGGCGGCCCGCGCGCTGGTCGCGGTGCGGGGGCTGCACAAGTTCGCGCACGCCGACGGCATCACCGAGAACGATCCGGCCCGCGAGGTCCGCCCGCCCGCCGCGGCCAAACGGCTGCCCAAGGCGCTGCCGGTGGACGACGTGCTGAAGCTGCTGGAAACCCCGCCGCCCGAGGGCGAACGCCCCCTGCGGGACCGGGCGCTGCTGGAACTTCTCTACTCCACCGGCGCGCGGATCTCCGAGGCCGTGGGGCTCGACGTCGACGACATCGACGACGCCGAACGGACCGTGCTGCTCGACGGCAAGGGCGGCAAGCAGCGCATCGTGCCGATCGGCCGTCCCGCGCTGGAAGCGGTGCACGCGTACCTCGTCCGCGCGCGGCCGGCGCTCGCCACCCACGGCAGGGGGACGCCGGCGATGTTCCTGAACGCCCGCGGCTCCCGGCTTTCCCGGCAGAGCGCGTGGCAGGTTCTCAAGGACACCGCGGAATCGGCGGGGATCACGGCGGGCGTCTCCCCGCACACGCTGCGCCATTCCTTCGCCACGCACCTTCTCGAAGGCGGCGCCGACGTCCGCGTCGTGCAGGAACTCCTCGGCCACGCTTCGGTGACCACCACCCAGGTGTACACGCTGGTCACGGTCAACACGCTCCGCGAGGTTTATGCGACAGCACATCCCCGCGCGCTCGGCTAGAACGGGGCCTAATCGACCCGGTCGGTCCCGGCGTGCCTCGTTGGCTCGACTCACGGATCGCGCATAGGCTGCCGAGGATCCTGCTGAAGAGGAGCTTTCGCGTTATGTCGACACCGAACGAGCCGGCGAAGCCGTCCGCGTCCGCCGGTTCGGCTGCCGCGAGCCTCAGCCAGGTGACCATCGCAACCCCCGCCGAACACGACGGCGACGAACCGTCGGAGGACACGATCTCTTCCCGCGGCCGCAAGGCCAAGCGCGCCAAAGAAACCAAGCAGCAAGAACTCGAGAGGGACGCTATCGGCCCCACGGGCCGTCCGTTCCGCGAGATCCCCGATCCGCCGCCGCTGGACCGGCATGGTCCCGCACTGGTGATGGCCATGTGCAACCAGAAGGGCGGGGTCGGCAAGACCACCTCGACCATCAACCTCGGCGCGGCGCTGGCCGAATGCGGCCGCCGGGTACTGCTGGTCGACTTCGATCCCCAGGGCGCGCTCTCGGTCGGCCTCGGCATTCAGCCGCACGAGCTGGACCAGACGGTCTACAACGTCATCATGGAGCGCTCGGTCAGCATCACCGACGTCATCCGGAAGACCCGGGTGGACGGTGTCGACCTGCTGCCGAGCAACATCGACCTGTCCGCGGCCGAGGTCCAGTTGGTCGCAGAGGTAGGGCGCGAACACACTTTGTTACGGGTCCTTCGTCCGGTCATGAACGACTACGACTATGTTCTTGTCGACTGCCAGCCCTCGCTAGGCCTGCTGACGGTGAACGCACTGACCGCCGCGGACGGTGTGATCATCCCGCTGGAGTGCGAGTTCTTCAGTCTGCGAGGCGTAGCGCTCCTGATCGACACCATCGAGAAGGTGCAGGAACGCCTCAACCCCAAACTGGACATCACCGGGATTCTCGCCACCATGTACGACCCGAGAACCCTGCACTCGAAGGAGGTCATGGCGAGAGTGGTGGAGGCATTCGGCGACACCGTGTTCGACACGGTGATCAACCGCACCGTGCGGTTCCCCGAGACGACGGTCGCGGGCGAGCCGATCACGACCTGGGCTCCCAAATCAGCGGGCGCGGCGGCCTATCGCGCGCTTGCCCGTGAGGTGATCGCTCGGTGAGCAGGCGAGCTTCCCTGCCCGGAGCGTCCGAACTTTTCAGGATCACCTCCAGCCCCGCGCTCGATCTGCCGCCCGCGCCCGAACAGCCCGCCCCCGCGAAGGGGAACGGCAACGGGAACGAGACGGGGAACGCGCACAAGGAACAGCTGACCCGTGCCGCGCGCAGCGGGTCCGGGCGGACCAAGCACGACGCGAAGATCACCGTCTACGTCTCCGGCGACGAACTGCTGGCGATGGAGCAGGCCAGGCTGAACCTCCGGGCGAAGCACGGCCTCGTACTCGATCGCGGCAGGCTGGTCCGCGAGGCGGTGGCCGTGCTGCTGGCCGACTTCGACGCGGCGGGCGAGGACTCGGTCCTCGTCCAGCGTCTGCGGGCGGGCAGCGAGGACGGGAAAGAGACCGAGAGCTGATGGACGACCCGGCCGCGGCTGCTCCCAGCGGCTCAGAGCCGGTCGAGCGGACAGAGGCAGACGAGACCCCCGCCGTGCACGAGACCGTGCACGGCGGGATGGTCCCCGAAGGACTGGCCAGTGAAGAGCTGAGCACGTCCAAGTTCAAGGTGAACCTGTCGAACTTCCAGGGCCCCTTCGATCTGCTGCTCCAGCTGATCTCGCAGCACCAGCTCGACGTCACCGAAGTCGCGTTGCACCAGGTCACGGACGATTTCATCGCCTACACCCGTGCGCTCGGCACGGAGTGGAACCTGGACGAGACGACCGAGTTCCTGGTCATCGCGGCGACCCTGCTCGACCTCAAGGCGGCACGGCTGCTGCCCGCCGCCGAGGTGGAGAGCGAAGACGACCTCGCCCTGCTCGAAGCACGGGACCTGCTGTTCGCGCGCGTGTTGCAGTATCGGGCGTACAAACAGGTCGCGGCGCTGTTCGGTGAGCTGGAGGCCGGCGCGCTGCGGCGGTATCCGCGGTCGGTCGCGCTCGAAGACCGGTACATGGGGCTGCTGCCCGAGGTGATGCTCGGCGTCGACCCGGCGAAGTTCGCCGAGATCGCCGTCGCGGTCTTCCGGCCGAAGCCGCCGCCGACGGTGTCGATCGCGCACATCCACATGGGCCGGGTCTCGGTGCGCGAACACGCCGCGCTGCTCCGGCTCAAGCTGGCGGAACGAGGCGAAGCGACCTTCGGTGAGCTGGTCGAAGACTGCGAGCACACCGTCGAGATCGTGGCGCGGTTCCTCGCGCTGCTGGAGCTGTACCGGGAGGCCTCGGTCCAGTTCGAACAGCTGGAGGCGCTCGCCGAACTGCACGTGCGCTGGACCGGCGGGTCCGTGGAGGAGGCGTCGGTGGCGGCCGAGCACGATCGCGCCGCCGCTGAGGACGAGGAGTACGGGTGAGCCCCGAAGAGACCGAGAAGACCGAAGAGACCCCGGAGGCCGAAGCGACCCCGGAGACGGCCGAGGCCCCTGCCGTCGAGCCGGAGGCCGAGACGGAGCCGCCTGCCGACGAAGGTCTCGTCGCGGCGGGCGACGGCGACTACCCCGACGTCACCTCCGACGAGGCGCTCGAAGCGGCGCTCGAGGCGTTGCTGCTGGTCGTCGACTCGCCGATCAACGAGGAATCGCTCGCCGACACGGTCGGCCAGCCGGTGTCGCGGGTGACCGTGGCGCTGCGCACGATGGCGCAGAAGTTCACCGAGCGGACCAGCGGAATCGACCTGCGCCGAGTCGGCGAAGGGTGGCGGTTCTACACTAGGGACGTCTATGCCCCGTTCGTGGAGAAGCTTCTGCTCGACGGCCAGCGTTCCAAGCTGACGCGAGCCGCACTGGAGAGCCTCGCCGTGATCGCCTATCGGCAGCCGGTGACCAGGGCCAGGGTCGCCGCCGTCCGAGGGGTGAACGTGGACGGGGTGATCAGGACGCTGCTGGCACGCGGCTTGATCGAGGAGATGGGGACCGACCCCGAAACCACAGGCACGCTGTACGTGACGACCGAGCTGTTCCTGGAGCGACTGGGCCTCTCGTCCCTGGCCGACCTTCCGCCCATCGCTCCGTTGCTACCCGAAGTGGACACCATCGATGACATCTGATCCGCATCCCGACGGCATTCGGCTGCAGAAGGTCCTTTCGCAGGCAGGCGTCGCCTCGCGGCGCGCGGCCGAGGACCTGATCGTGCGCGGTCGCGTGAGCGTGGACGGCAAGGTGGTCACCGAACTCGGCCGCCGGGTCGATCCGGACAACTCCGTGATCCACGTCGACGGCACCCGCGTCCAGGTCCGCGAGGACCTCGTTTACCTCCTGCTGAACAAGCCCAAGGGCGTGCACAGCACGATGAACGACGACCGCGGCCGTCCGTGCGTCGGCGACTACCTGCGCGGCCGGTACGAGGAGACGCCCGGCATCGTGCACGTCGGCAGGCTCGACGAGAACACCGAAGGACTCCTGCTGCTCACCAACGACGGCGACCTCGGCCACCGGCTGATGCACCCGTCGTTCCGCGTGCTGAAGACCTACTTCGCCGAGGTCGAGGGCATCGTCCCGCGCGGGCTCGGCAAGGAACTGCGGGCGGGTTTCGAGCTGCCGGACGGCATCGTCAAGGTCGACCAGTTCCGGGTCAAGGACATGCTGGCCGGGCGCACCCAGATCGAGCTGGTCATCCACGAAGGACGCAAGCACATCGTGCGGCGGCTGATGGCGGCCACCGGGCACCCCGTGCGCAAACTGGTCCGGACCGCGCTGGGCGACGTCCAGCTCGGTGCCCAGCGGTCGGGTTCGATCCGGCGGCTGAACCGCGGTGAGGTCGGCTCGCTGTACCGGGCTGTCGATCTGTAGAACTTTCCGCTCTACTGCACAAGTGATCTCCGCGTTTAGCTCTTCCTGATGGGCTTTCAGCCGACGGGGAAGGGCTCAACCGTGAAAACAGTTGTGCTGGCAGGGATCTTGGCGGTCGCCGCGGCCGTGGTCGCGGCACCGCAGGCCGCGGCGAAACCGCGGAGCAGCGAACCGGTCTACGACTTCGCCCAGGCCGTCCGCGAGACGGCCTGGGTGGACATCGGGCTCGACGGGGACGGCGACGGCCGTTCGGACCGGGTCGCCGCGGACATCATCCGGCCGAAGGAACCGGCGGCGCAGGGCAAGAAGGTCCCGGTCATCATGGACGCGAGCCCGTACTACTCGTGCTGCGGGCGGGGCAACGAGAGCGAGCTCAAGACCTACGACTCGGCGGGCAGGCCGGTCGGCTTCCCGCTCTACTACGACAACTTCTTCGTCCCGCGCGGGTACGCCGTGGTCCTGGTGGATCTGGCCGGTACCAACAAGTCCCGCGGCTGCACCGACATCGGCGGGCCGTCGGACGTCAATTCGGCGCGCAAGGTCGTCGACTGGTTGAACGGCCGCGCGAACGGCTACACGACGGCCACCGGTCCGGCCAGGACGAACGCGACCTGGTCGACGGGCGCGGTCGGCATGATCGGGAAGTCCTACGACGGCACGGTGGCCAACGGCGTCGCCGCGACCGGCGTCGACGGGCTCAAGACCATCGTGCCGATCGGCGCCATCAGCTCCTGGTACGACTATTACCGCTCCGACGGCGCGAACCTGCGCCAGGGCAGCCCGGCGGGGTTGGCGCAGACCGTGTCCCGGCGCAACGGTGGGCAGAACTGCGGTGCGGCGAACCAGAAGCTCACCGCGGGAGCGACCTCGAACGGCGACTACAACGCGTTCTGGCTCGACCGGGACTACGTGCAGAGCGCTTCGAAGGTGAAGGCGAGCGTGCTCGCTTCGCACGGCCTTGGTGACTTGAACGTCAAGACGATCAACTTCGGGCAGTGGTGGGAAGCGCTGAACGTCGAGCGCAAGATCTGGCTGACGCAGGCCGGCCACGTCGATCCCTTCGACTACCGGCGGTCGGCGTGGGTCGACACCCTGCACAAGTGGTTCGACCACTATCTGCTCGGCGTGGACAACGGTATCGAGAAGGCACCGGGCGCGAGCGTGGAACGCGAGCCCGACGTCTGGGTGGACCAGCCGGCATGGCCCGCGGGCAGCGCCGTCACCCTGCGACCCGCGTCCGGCAGCACCCCGGGGGTCGGCACGCTCGGCACGACCGCGGGGACGGGAACGGTGTCGTTCACGGACTCCTCCGGTCAGTCCTCGAACACCTGGGCCGCGAAGCCGACGGAGACTTCGACCGGGCGCGTGCTTTTCAGCACCGGCGCGCTGGCGAAGGACCTTCACGTGTCCGGAACGGCGAAGGTGACTGTGACCGCGACGCCGTCGACGTCCACGGCGCGGCTCTCGGCGGTCCTCGTCGACTACGGCCCGGCGATGATCCGGAACTACACGGGACCGAAGGAAGGCATCAAGAACGAGCTGACCCAGTCGTGCTGGGGCGCGAGCGCGCCCGGTAACGACGCCTGCTACCTGAACACGAGCACCGACGCCGTCTCGGTGGGGCTGAACATCATCAGCCGGGGGTGGGCGGATCTGGCCAACCACCGTTCGCTGAGCCAGGAATCGCCGCTGACGCCGGGGCAGCCGTACACGATGACGTTCCGGCTGGCGAGTACGGATCACGTCGTCCCGCAAGGACATCAGCTCGCGCTGATCATCGGCGGGACGGACGGCTCGTTCATCTCGGGACCGGCGCAGTACCCGAAGATCACGGTGGATCTGGGCAAGACCTCGCTGGCGCTGCCTGTCGTGGGCTCGGGTCCGTCGGCGGTTCCGGGGGCGCTTCCGGTGGCTCCGGTGGGGATCGCTCCCGCCACCGTTTCGGGGCTTGAGCGCGGCTAGGCGAATGCCATGAAAGGTCCTTTCCTTGCGAAATTTGCAAGGAAAGGACCTTTCATGGCATCAGCGTGCGGCGGTCACGACCCATACGCCGCCGGGGATCCGCACCCCCTGCGGGGTCTCGAACTCGCCGAGTGCGTCGCGGACCTGATCGCGGAGTCCGGAGATGGAGGCCGCGTCCACGTTCCGCAGGTTGTGCTGGGTCGGGGCCATCGAGAAGACGAAGTCCGTCGCGTCGTCGGCGTCCACCCCGAAGCCCATGTCCGCGTCCACCGGCCTGATCTCGATGTCGCGGAAGCCCGCCGCCGTGAGCACTTCGGTGATCCGCTCGGGCGTCAGCAGCGAACCCATCCCGCGTGCGGCGGGGGAGGGCTCGCGGAGGTAGGGCGCGAGCGCCGCCGTCGCCCGTGCGTAGGCGCTGTCGACGTCGCCTGACCGTGGTCCCACGAAGGCCAGCCGCCCGGCCGGTGCCATCGCATCGTGAAGATGCGCGAACGCCGCGACCAGGTCGGCGAAGAACATCACGCCACCCCGGCTGATGACGACGTCGAAGCCGGGCCCGTCGAACGGGTGCACCTGCGCGTCTCCCTGCTCGAACGCGACGTTGGTGATTCCTTCGGCCGCCGCGTCCAGGCGAGCCCTTTCCAGCTGTGGTGCCGAAAGGTCGATGCCCAGCGCGTGCCCGCTTCCGGCCTTCTTCGCGGCCAGCCGGGTGGTGAGTCCGGCGCCGCAGCCCACATCCAGGACGGCGTGACCGTCACCGATGTCCGCCGCGTCGAAGAGCGGCGCGTCGAAGGCTTCCATCATCCCGTTGTAGCGATCCGGGCGATCCGCCCAGAGCCTGCCCTCCCAGCCGTTCCACGCTTCGGCCTGTTGCTGATTGACGATCGCCGTCATCCCTGGCACCCCATCCGCGTCGTTACTAGAGTTGGACTCTAGTGATTGACTCTAGAGATAGACTCCAGTCATGAGTGGTGTCAAGGGCGCCCGATCCGAACGGGCGGCGGAAACCCGGCGGCGGATCATCACGGCCGCCACGGAGCTCTTCCTCGCCGACGGGTACGGCGCGACCACGCTTCAGCAGGTCGCGGACCGTGCGGGCGTGGCGGTCCAGACCATCTACTTCACCTTCCGCAACAAGCCGACGCTGCTGAAGGAACTGGTCGACGTCGCGATCGCCGGCGACGACGGTCCACTGGCGACGATGGAGCGGCCGTGGTTCGCGCGGGTGACGGACGCGCCGGACGCGCGTGGGGCGCTCAACGCGCTCGTCACCGGCAGCCGCGCCGTGCTCGAACGGGTCGCCGCCGTCACCGACATGGTCCGCACCGCGACCGCGGCTCATCCCGAGCTGCGCGAATTATGGCCGGATCAAGAGGATCCGCGCCACGTCGTGCACGCGACGGCGGCGAAGGCTCTGATGGGGAAGCCGGGTGCTGTCACCGGTCTCGCCGTCGACAGGGTGGCGGATGTCCTCTACGCGCTCCTCAGTCCGGAGATGTTCCTGATCCTCACCCGTGACCGTGCTTGGCCGCTGGACGTGTGGGAGCGCTGGGTGGAGGACACGCTGGCCGCGCAGTTGCTCGAGCGGGCCTAGACGAATGCCATGAAAGGTCCTTTCCTTGCAAAATTTGCAAGGAAAGGACCTTTCATGGCGCGTGGGGGCGGGGTCAGCCGGTCTGCGAGGCCGGGCTCTTCGAACCGAAGGGCTTCCGCTGCAGTGCCCGCGCCACCGGTTCGACGATGCGCGCGGCCGTCGGGCCGAGGATCGCCATCAGGAGCACGTACGCCGTCGCGAGGGCCGCGAGCTCGCCGGTCACCGCGCCCGCCGCCACCGCCAGCCCGGCGATGACGATCGAGAACTCGCCTCGGGCGACCAACGCGGCTCCGGCACGAGCCCGGCCCATCTTCCCGATGCCTTGCCTCCGCGCGGCCCACCAGCCGGTGCCGACCTTCGTGAGCGTGGTCGCGACCGCCAGGACGACCGCCCAGCCGAGCACGGGCGGGATCGAAGCCGGGTTCGTGTTGAGCCCGAACACGACGAAGAACACGGCGGCGAAGAGATCTCGCAGCGGTTCGAGCATGTGCGTCGCGTTCTCCGCCGTCGACCCCGAGATCGCGATGCCGAGCAGGAACGCGCCGACCGCGGCCGACACCTGCATCGCCGAAGCCAGGCCGGCGACCAGCAGGGCCGCGCCGAGGACCTTGAGGAGGAACACCTCGCGGTCCGGGCTGTCCACCGCCGCGGAGACGTACCGGCCGAATTTCAGCGCGATCACCAGGACGACCGTGATCACCATCAGCGAGATCCCGACAGCCTTCAAGCCGCCGAGGAAGCTCACCCCGCCGAGCACCGCGGTGAGGATCGGCAGGTACAGCGCCATCACCAGGTCCTCGAACACCAGGATCGACAGCACCACCGGGGTTTCCCGGTTACCGAGCCTGCCGAGGTCGCCGAGCACCTTCGCGATGATCCCGGACGACGAGATGTAGGTGACGCCCGCCATGACGATCGCGCCGATCGGCCCCCAGCCGAGGATGAGCGCGACGATCGCGCCCGGCGCGGCGTTCAGCACGATGTCCACGAGACCCGCCACCCACGAGCGTTTCAGCCCGGTGAACAGCTCGGCCGCCGAGTACTCCAGGCCCAGCAGGAGCAGCAGCAGGACGACCCCGATCTCGCTGGCGAGGTGGGTGAAGTCGCCGATGTCGCCGAGCGGGATCAGCCCGCCCTGCCCGAAGCACAGGCCACCGATCAGGTACAGCGGGATCGGGGACATCCCGATCTTCCCGGCGAGGCGGCCCAACGCGCCCAGCCCGAAGAAGACCGCCCCGAGTTCGATCAAGGACAGTGCGGTGTGATCCATCGGCGATCAGCCGTACTTCAAGATCTTGACGGCGGCCTCGAGACCTTCGGACGTGCCGACCGCGACGAGGACGTCGCCCGCGGTGAGGTTGAAGTCCGGCGTGGGGGAGGGGTGGACCTGCCCGGCCCGCATCACCGCGACCACCGAGACGCTCGTGCGTGTCCGCATGGCGGTGTCGCCCAGCGTCCGGCCGTCGAACGGCGAGGACGCCTTGATCGGCAGCTGCTTGGTGTTGATACCGGGCAGGTCCCGGTGCTCTTCGGTCAGCTGGGCGACCAGCTGGGGCGCGCCGAGCAGGTTCGCCAGCGCGCCCGCTTCGTCGGTGGTGAGCGGAAGTGAGGCCAAGCAGGCGTCGGGATCGTCCGTTTTGGACACGATCAGCTCGACGTGTCCATCGCGATGGGTCACCACGCCGACGCGGCGGCCGTTGCGGGTGGCGAAGTCCTTGCGGACGCCTATTCCGGGGAGCGGGGTCACTTCGACGTTCACGTGAACAACAGTAACTCACCGTTCGTTTCGCGCGGGACGGATCAGGAACAGCGCCGAGATCCCGAGCATCAAGGCGCACGTCGCGCCATGGATGCCGAGGGCGGCGCCCATGGATCCGTTGTGGGTCAACACGATCAGCATGTCGCCGAACGGGATGAACGCCAGCGCGAGCATCGCCCAGCCCAGTGCGCGGGCGTTCCGGAACAGGAGCAGTGCGAGCACCACGAGCGCCGTGCCGATGTCGCGGACCCCCTTGACGGCGAGGATCGGGTCACCCTCGGACGGCATCACCGGCAGTCCGAATCCGCCCGTCTGGGACGCCGGGAAGAACACGTAACCGCTCCCGAAGTAGAGGACGAAGAGCACGAGGGCGGCGGACAGGACGTAAGCGATCTTGATTCTGGTCATGATCTCCGACTCCAAAAGCTAGCAGCGCTAGGAACGAGACGAACTTTAGCGCTAGCGCTGCTAGCTTGTCTAGCGGTGCTAGCATGTTCGTATGGTCACCACCCCTCGGCGCGAGCGGGACCGCTCGCAACGCGAACAGCTGATCGTCACCACCGCCCGCGAGATCGCCGAAGAAGAAGGCTGGGACGCGGTCACCACACGTCGGCTGGCGGCGAAGATCGAGTACAGCCAGCCCGTGCTCTACAGCCATTTCTCCGGCAAGGGGGCGATCATGGCGGCCGCGGCGCTCGAGGGATGCACCGAAATGGCCGCCGACATGCGGAAGGGGGCAGGGGCGGCGGAGGGCTCGCGGGACGCGCTGCTGCGGCTGGCCGAGAACTACTTCGACTTCGCCGACCGCAAACCCGCGCTCTACGACGCGATCTTCACCCTCGCCAGCGAACTGAACTTCGCCAGCCCGGACAGTCCAGCGCCGTTGAAGGACGCGTTCGGCGCGCTGCTCGAAGTCGTGGGCCCGGTCTCCGGCGAATACGACCCCGGCCTCTACACCGAGACCTTTTGGGCGGCTTTGCACGGCCTGGTCACCCTCGAACGCAGCCGGCGGCTCCCGGCGCCCGCGCGCGCGGAGCGGATCGGCATGCTTGTCGACCGGTTCGCCGTGGGCGGCTGAGGCGTGTCGCGTGCCACCAGGCAGAATGGTCGTCGATCAGGTGAGCGACGAATGAGCTGAGGAGAGTTTCGGTGACGGGAGCCCTGCGTGGTGTGGTCGCGATGGACGGCCCGTCCGGAACCGGGAAATCCACGGTTTCGCGGAAGCTCGCGACGAAGCTCGGCGCCGGTTACCTCGACACGGGCGCGATGTACCGCATGGTCACCCTCGCCGTCCTGCGCGCCGGGGTCGACCCGGCCGACGCGGACGCGGTCGCCGACGTCGCCGTGAAGGCCGAACTCGGCATCGGGACCAGCCCCGACGAGGCGACCGTGACCCTGGCGGGCGAGGACGTCGCCGCCGAGATCCGCGGCGCGGACGTCACCACCGCGGTGTCGCCGGTTTCGGCCGTCCCGGCGGTCCGCGAACTGCTGGTCACCCGGCAGCGCGAGATCATCGCCGAGGTGCTCGGCCGCGTCGGCGGCATCGTGGTCGAGGGGCGCGACATCGGCACGGTCGTCTCGCCCGACGCCCCGCTCAAGATCTTCCTCACCGCTTCGGCCGAGGTCCGCGCCGCGCGGCGCAGCGCGCAGGACTCCGCGGCCGGTCGCGAGTCCACCGTGGATGTCGCGAAGGCGGCGGTGGAGCGGCGCGACCATCTCGACTCCACGCGGGCGGCGTCGCCCCTGCGCGCGGCCGAAGACGCCGTCGAGGTGGACACTTCGGCGCTCAACATCGACCAGGTGATCGTCGCGCTGGCCGAACTCGCCCTGCACCGTGGTCTTCTCGAAGGGTGCCCCGCCGAGGCCGCCAGATGAGCGCGAAGGGACTGCCCGAAGGCGCGAGCGGCCCGATCCACACCTTCGGCAGGGGGATCTCGAAGTTCATCGTCCGGCCCGCTTTCCGGGTCCGGGTCCACGGTGGCGAGCGGGTGCCGTCGTCGGGTCCGGTGGTGTTCATCGCCAACCACAGCTCGATGGTGGAACCGCAGCTGCTGTTCGGAATGTTGTCGCGCCGCACGGCGTTCCTGGTCAAGGAGGAACTCTTCCGGGGGTTCGTCGGCTGGTTCTTCCCGAAGCTGGGCCAGATCCCGGTGAAACGGGGAGCGGTGGACCGCAAACCGCTGATGATGGCGGTCAAGGTGCTCGAGGACGGCGGTGCGGTGGGGATCTTCCCCGAGGGCACCCGCGGCCTCGGTGACGCCGAAAACTTCGAGCGCGGCGCGGCCTTCCTGGTCCGCGCCGGGAACGCGACCGTGGTTCCGGTCGCCACTCGGGGGACGTACAAACCCGCCGGCGCCAAGAGGCGTTGGCGGCCACGCGTCGACATCATGGTCGGCGAACCTTTCACTCCCGCGATCGGGAAGGGAAGGACAGGGCTGGAGGAGGGAACCGAGCGGCTTCGCATCGCGCTCGCGGACCTCGTGAAGGCACTGGACGAATGGCGCTTGGAGCACGGGCTCCGAGACACGCGACAGGATTGAGTACATGACAGAGCTAGACGGAGTCGGCGAGATCGACGGCTCCTGGTCCGACGAATCCGAATTCACCGCGCTCGACGCCCAGATCGCCGCGGGCGAGGCCGAGGAGGAGGCGCAGCTCGCGCAGCCGGTCCTCGCCGTCGTCGGCAGGCCGAACGTGGGCAAGTCGACCCTGGTCAACCGCATCCTCGGCCGCCGCGAGGCGGTCGTGCAGGACGTCCCCGGCGTGACCAGGGACCGCGTCGCCTACGACGCCTTCTGGGCGGGCCGCCGGTTCACGCTGGTGGACACGGGCGGCTGGGAGCCGGACGCGACCGGGCTCCAGGCCTCGGTCGCCGCGCAGGCCGAGATGGCGATGGCCACCGCCGACGCGGTCCTGCTGGTCATCGACGCCAGCGTCGGCGCGACGGCCACCGACGAGGCCGTCTCCAAGGTGCTGCGCCGGTCGAAGAAGCCGGTGCTGCTCGCCGCCAACAAGGTCGACGACGACCGTCTGCTCGCCGACACCGCGTCCCTGTGGTCGCTCGGCCTCGGCGAGCCGTACCCGGTCAGCGCGCTGCACGGCCGCAGCTCGGGCGACCTGCTCGACGCCATCGTCAAGGCGCTGCCGGAGATGCCGCGCGACGGTGACCGCGCCACCACCGGCCCGCGCCGGGTCGCGCTGGTCGGCAAGCCGAACGTGGGCAAGTCGAGCCTGCTCAACAAGCTGTCCGGCGAGGAGCGGTCCGTCGTGGACTCGGTCGCGGGCACCACTGTCGACCCGGTCGACTCGCTGGTCGAGCTGGACGGCGAGACCTGGCGGTTCGTCGACACGGCGGGCCTGCGCAAGCGGGTCAACTCGGCCAACGGGGCGGAGTACTACGCGTCGCTGCGGACCAAGACCGCGATCGACGCGGCCGAGGTCGCGATCGTGCTGCTGGACGCCGCCGAACCGCTTTCCGAGCAGGACCTGCGGGTGCTGACGATGGTCGTCGAGGCGGGCCGCGCCTGTGTGCTCGCCTTCAACAAATGGGACCTCGTCGACGAGGACCGCCGCCATGCCATGGTCCGTGAACTGGACCGCGGCCTGGTGCGGGTGCCGTGGGCGGACAAGGTCAACATCTCGGCGCTCACCGGCCGGTCCGTGCGCAAGCTCGCGCCCGCGCTGCGGACCGCGCTGAAGTCCTGGGACCAGCGCGTTCCCACCGGTCAGCTGAACGGCTGGCTCGCCGACCTCATCGCCGCGACCCCGCCCCCGGTACGCGGCGGCAAGCAGCCGAAGGTGCTGTTCGCGACCCAGGCCGGTATCCGGCCGCCGACACTGGTCCTGTTCACCACCGGCTTCCTCGAGGCGGGCTACCGGCGGTTCATCGAACGGAAGTTCCGTGAGCGTTTCGGTTTCGAAGGCAGCCCCGTACGGGTGAATGTCCGGGTACGGGAAAAGAAGCAAAGGCCCAAGGCAGGCGGAAAAGCGGCCGGAAAACCAGCGGGCAAACCAAAAGCGCGCTGATTTCTCACGATGTAGGTGAATATTTCACTGGGTGGACACGCCGATGACCTCGGGTTTCGGCGTGTCCCCCGGTGAGGTTCGACACTCTGCCGAGACCCTCCCGAGATATGCCGTTCACCTGCGGTAAAGTGAACAGTCTGCTAGCGGGCGCCTCATTCGGAGAGCGAGCCCGAATGACGCACTTCGCGAAAGGTGTGTGATGGGCTTGAGCGCCCATGGTTCTTTTCTGCCCAGCTCCGTCCTGCCCGTGGTGACTCGATGACCCTGACCGCCGATTCCCGTCCGATCGCCTGCGTCGCCGAAGTCACCGTTGCCCCGTCCCCGGCTCCCGTCGCCGACCGAGCCCTGTTCTGGTCCGGTCTCGGAGCCGGTGAGCGCACCCTGCTCGACATCCTCGCCGAGACCGCCGCCCGCCACCCCAACGCGGGCGCGATCGACGACGGCGAGACCACGCTGTCCTACCGCAAGCTCGTCGAGGAGATCGACGCCTACGGCCGCAAGCTGACCGCCAACGGTGTCGGCGTCGGCGACCGGGTGGGCGTCCGGATCTCTTCCGGCACCGCGGAGCTCTACGTCGCGATCCTCGCCATCCTGTCCGTCGGCGCCGCCTACGTGCCGGTCGACGCGGACGACCCGGACGAGCGCGCGGAACTGGTCTTCGGTGAGGCCGATGTCGCCGCCGTCGTCTCCGATGGCGGCGCGATCACCGTGCTCGGCTCGCCCGGTGGGGTCGAGGGCACTCCCGCACCGGCCGACGACGCTTGGATCATCTTCACCTCCGGCTCGACCGGGAAGCCGAAGGGCGTCGCCGTCTCGCACGCCTCGGCCGCCGCCTTCGTCGACGCCGAAGCGCGGCTGTTCCTCACCGAGGAGCCGATCGGCCCCGGCGACCGCGTACTCGCCGGCCTGTCGGTCGCGTTCGACGCGTCGTGCGAAGAGATGTGGCTCGCCTGGCGCCACGGCGCCTGCCTGGTCCCGGCGCCGCGTTCGCTCGTGCGGACCGGCGTCGACCTCGGCCCGTGGCTGGTCGCGCAGGGCATCACCGTCGTCTCGACCGTGCCGACGCTGGCCGCGCTATGGCCCGCCGACGCGCTCGAGGACGTCCGCCTGCTGATCTTCGGCGGCGAGGCCTGCCCGCCGGAACTGGCCGAACGCGTCGCCGTCGAAGGGCGCGAAGTCTGGAACACCTACGGCCCGACCGAGGCCACCGTCGTCGCCTGCGCCGCGCAGATGACCGGAGAGGGGCCGGTCCGGATCGGCCTGCCGCTGGTGGGCTGGCAGCTCGCCGTCGTCAACGAGGCGGGCGAGCCGGTCGCGATGGGGGAGACCGGCGAACTGGTCATCGGCGGCGTCGGCCTGGCCCGGTATCTGGATCCGGAGAAGGACGCCGAGAAGTTCGCGCCGTTGCCCTCGCTGGGCTGGCGGCGCGCGTACCGCAGCGGTGACATGGTCCGCGCGGAGGCCGAGGGCCTGCTGTTCCTCGGCCGTCTCGACGAGCAGGTCAAGCTCGGCGGCCGCCGGATCGAACTCGGCGAGGTCGACGCCGCGCTCCAGGCGCTGCCCGGCGTGCAGGGCGCCGCGGCCGCGGTCCGCCGCACCAAGGCGGGAAACCAGGTGCTCGTCGGGTACGTCGTGCCCGCCGAAGGAGTCGAGTTCGACCACGACGAGGCGGCGACCCGGCTGCGTGAGCAGCTGCCCGCCGCGCTCGTGCCACTGCTGGCCCTGATCGACGACCTGCCGACGCGTACTTCCGGCAAGGTCGACCGCAACGCGCTGCCCTGGCCGCTGTCCACTGTGGACGCCGCGAAATCCGGTCTGTCGCCGACGGAGAGCTGGCTCGCCGAAGGCTGGGCGGAGATCCTGGGCGTCTCGGTCGACAACCCGAAGGCCGACTTCTTCACCAACGGCGGCGGAAGCCTGACCGCCGCGCAGCTGATCGCGCGGATCCGCACCCGGCATCCGCAGGTGTCGGTGAGCGACATCTACGCCAACCCGAAGCTCGGCGCGCTCGCGTCGATGCTGGACGCGCTGAGCGGGGAGAAGACCGAGCGCCGTGACATCGCGCCGACCCCGCGCAAGGCCGGGATCATCCAGTCGCTGCTGATGATCCCGCTGATGGGCCTGGTCGGCCTGCGCTGGACGACCATCGCCGCGACGCTGTCGAACGTGCTGTCGCTGGCCGGTTTCGCCTGGGCGCCGACGCTGCACTGGGCCTGGATCGCGGCCGCTTGGATCGCGCTGTTCAGCCCGGCCGGGAGGATCGCGATCTCGGCGACCGGCTCGCGGCTGCTGCTGCGCGGAGTCCGTCCCGGCAGCTACCCGCGCGGTGGGAGTGTCCACTTGCGACTGTGGGCCGCCGAGAAGCTCGCCGAGTTCAGCGGCGCGGACAGTGTCGCGGGCGCTTCTTGGATGACGACGTACGCCAAGGCCCTCGGCGCGCGGATCGGCAAGGACGTCGACCTGCATTCCCCGCCGCCGGTCACCGGCATGCTGAAACTCGGCCGCGGTGCCGCCATCGAACCCGAGGTCGACCTGACCGGGCACTGGGTGGACGGCGATCTCGTGCACATCGGCAAGATCCGGATCGGCGCCGACGCGCGGATCGGCGCGCGCAGCACGCTGTTCCCCGGCGCCCGGATCGGCAAGGGCGCGGAGATCGCGGCCGGGTCGACCGTCCGCGGCAACGTGCCCACCGGGCAGCGCTGGGCCGGTGCCCCCGCCGCCCGTGCCACGAAGGATTCGCTGAAGTGGCCGTCGAGCCGCCCGCCGCGCTCGCGGTTCTGGGCTTCGGTCTACGGCGCGACCTCGGTCGCTCTCGGTCTTCTGCCCGCTGTCGCCGCGCTTCCGGCGGTCGCGGTGCTCGGCTACGCGATAGCGGGGACGGGTTCGCTCGGCGCCGCCCTCGGGCAGGCGCTGCTGTTCACGCCGCTCGCGACCATCGCGTACTTCCTGTCCTACGCCCTGCTCGTGCTCGTCGGCGTCCGTTCGCTGAGCATCGGCATGGTCGAGGGTTACCACCCGGTGCACGGGCGTGCCGCGTGGCAGGTCTGGGCGACCGAACGGCTGATGGGCATGGCGCGGGAGGGACTGTTCCCCTTGTACGCCAGCCTGTTCACCCCGGTGTGGCTCCGGATGCTCGGGGCGAAGGTCGGCCGCAACGTCGAGGCGTCCACCGTCCTCGCGCTGCCGAAGATGACCCAGGTGGACAGTGGCGCGTTCCTCGCGGACGACACCATGGTCGCCACCTACGAACTCGGCCACGGCTGGCTGCACGTCGCGCCGGCGCGGATCGGCAAGCAGGCGTTCCTCGGCAACTCGGGGATGGCCGCGCCGGGACGTTCGGTGCCGAAACGCGGTCTGGTCGGTGTGCTGTCGTCGGCCCCGCTCAAGGCGAAGAAGGGCTCGTCGTACCTCGGGATGCCGCCGCTGCCGGTCCGCCGGTCGGTCGGCGAGGCCGACACGAGCCGCACGTACACGCCGCCGCTGCGGCTGAAGGCGGCGCGTGCGCTCGTCGAACTGTGCCGCATCGTGCCGGTGATGTGCGGTGTCGCCTTGACCGTGCTGGTGGCCGCCGGGATCTTCGCGCTGGCGGCGGCGTACGGCTTCCTGGTCGCGGTGCTGCTCGGCGGGCCGCTGCTGCTCGCCGCCGGTGCCGTCGCCGCGCTGACCGCCACCGCGATGAAGTGGCTGCTCGTCGGCCGGTTCCGCGCGGTCGACCATCCCTTGTGGAGTTCGTTCGTCTGGCGCAACGAACTCGCCGACACCTTCGTCGAGGCGCTCGCCGTGCCGTGGCTGATCGGTTCCCTCGGCGGCACGCCGCTGCTGCCGGCGTGGCTGCGGACCATGGGCGTCAAGATCGGCCGCGGCGTGTGGCTGGAGACGTACTGGCTGCCCGAGTCGGACCTGGTGAGCCTGGGCGACGGCGCGACGATCAATCGCGGCTGCGTCGTGCAGACGCACCTGTTCCACGACCGGATCATGACGATGTCGCCGGTGACCCTGGACGAGGGAGCGACGCTCGGGCCGCACGGTATCGTGCTGCCTGGCGCGAGCATCGGCGCGCGGACGACGGTCGGACCGGGCTCTCTGGTGACCCGGGGCGACGCGGTTCCCGCCGATTCGCGCTGGCTGGGCAATCCCATCTCGGCCTGGACGAAGTAGGAAGCGGGGTTCGTTCGCGGGTGATTTCGAAGGCCTCCGCACAGCCCTCGCCCGGCTCGGACATTTCCGGTGACTCCTATCTGCCCCGTCACGGTAACGGCGGTTACCGTGTCCGGCACTACGATCTGGAGCTGGACTACAAGATCGGTCCCAACCGGCTGTCGGCCTCCGCGGCCATCACCGCGGAGGCGACGCAGGCGCTGTCTCGGTTCACCTTGGACTTCGGCGAGTTCCGGATCAACCGCGTGCTGGTCAACGGGAAACCGGCCAAGTACACGCGGCGCGCGCACAAGCTGCAGGTGAAGCCGGCGAAGTCGCTGGCACTCGGCAGCGAGTTCGTGGTCGAGGTCCACTACGTCGGCAACCCGGGGCCGCTTCCCGGGCTGTGGGGCGACATCGGCTGGGACGAACTGACCGACGGCTCGCTCGTCGCGAGCCAGCCGGTCGGGGCGCCGTCGTGGTTCCCGTGCAACGACCATCCCTCGGACAAGGCGACCTATCGTGTCGCGCTGACGACGTCGTCGCCGTATCTCGTGGCCGTCACCGGGAACCTGGTGGAGCGGCACGAACGCGCGAGCACCACGAAGTGGGTCTTCGAACGACCCGAGCCGACGCCGACGTACCTGATGAGCGTCCAAATAGGACGATACGACGACGTCGAACTCGTCTCCGGTCCCCAGCCCGGCTGGTTCTCGCACCCCGCCGTCGAGGCCTTCCGGATCAACCTCGACGGCGGCTCTGTGGTCACCTCGGTCCCGCAACGGGCCGCCGTGCCGCCACGCCTGCGCCGGGCGTTCGCCCGTGATTTCGGGCGACAGGGCCGGATCATGGACTCGCTGCAACGACTGTTCGGGCCGTACCCCTTCGGCGAGTACGTCATCGTCGTCACCGACGACGACCTCGACGACCCGATCGAGGCACAGGGTATGTCGATCTTCGGCGCCAACCACGTCGACGGGCGGCGCACCCACGAACGACTCGTCGTGCACGAACTGGCGCATCAATGGTTCGGCAACAGCCTGACCGTCGCCGACTGGCGGCACATCTGGCTGAACGAAGGCTTCGCGACCTACGCGGAATGGCTCTGGTCCGAGGAATCCGGCGGGCAGAGCGCGCACGAGTGGGCGAAGACCTGGCACGCGCGGATGAAGGTGAAGCCCGCGGATCTGCGGCTCTCCGACCCCGGCGTGGCGCGGATGTTCGACGAGCGCGTGTACAAACGCGGCGGCCTTCTGTTGCACGCCTTGCGTTTGACCGTCGGCGACGCGGTGTTCTTCCCGCTGGTGAAGGCTTGGGCGACGGAGAACCGGCACGGTCTGGTGACCACCGCGGCTTTTGTGGCGCTTGCCGAACGCTTCGCTGGTCGCTCGCTGGCTGGGTTCTTCGACGCTTGGCTGGACGCTCCGGCGCTGCCTTCGCTTCCCTGACGCGCCTCGCGTGTCCTGAAGGCCCCCTTTGAGACGTCAGACGTCTCAAAGGGGGCCTTCAGGACATCCAGTCGGTTGTCCACAGTGGTGCTGGTGTGACGAGTTGTCCACAGATCGCCGGAAGGCACTGGTGAGACCTCGTCAGAGCACTGACGATCATGGGGTGAAAGCCGGAGCGTGGGCCGAAGATCCCGAGCGGCTCTACCAGCACAGCCGCGGCGGTGTCATCACCGTCGCTCAGCTCGTGGAGCTCGGTGTTCCCGCCAGAACCTGCTATCGGCGCTGTCAGCCGGGACGGCCTTGGCGCCTGTTGCTGCCGGGTGTAGTGCTGCTCGGCGGGGGTGAGCCCAACCACCGGCAGTTGATCGACGCCGCGTTGCTGTACGCCGGCCGGGAAGCGGTGGTCACCGGCGCGGCTGCCTGCCGTGGTCGTGGCCTGCGCACGGTGCCCGCCGGGCCGACGCGGGTGCATCTCCTGGTCCCGCACGAACAGAAGATCATCAGTTCGGGTTTCGTGATCGTCGAGCGCACGACACGGATGCCACGACCGCACTTTGAGGACGGCGTTCCGGTGGCGCCGCTCGCCCGCGCTGTTCTCGACCTGTGCCGAAGGCTCCGCTCGCCCAGGGCGGTTTCCGCCTTGCTCGCCGAGGCGGTGCAAGTCGGCCGGCTGAGCCCCGCGAAACTGTTGGAAGAACTCGACGCGGGAAGCAATCGGGGCTCGGCGATCCCGCGAGCCGCCCTCCAGCACATCGTCGCCGGAGCCCGGTCGGTCGCCGAAATCGACGCGATGAACGTCTGGCGGCTCTCCGGTCTGCCCGAACCGGTCTGGAACCAGCCGCTCCGGGACGGAAGCGGCGAGTACATCGCGACGCCCGACGGCTACTTCAAGAAGGTCCGGCTCGCTTGGGAGATCGATTCCTACGACTTCCACTTCGCGAAGGAGGCCTATGCGAAGACTTTGGACAGGAACGCCAGGTATGCCGCAGCAGGGATCGCTGTGCTCCAGACCCTGCCCAGCCGTCTCCGGACGGAGCCCGAGGAGGCCGCCGAAGAGCTTCGCGCGGCGTACGAGGCTCGGCAGTTGAACTCAACCCAGGTTGAGGATGCAGGCTTGGGACAAGCGAACATCCCCTGGGAGGAACGAAAGTGATTCTCGAGCTCGCCGAAGCGGGAGGCTGCCCGCGCGACCTCGTCGGTGGCAAAGCGGCGAATCTGGCGAAGATGACGGCGGCCGGTTTTCCTGTGCCGGAGGGTTTCTGCGTCACGACCGCCGCGTATCGGCAGGTGCTGGCCGACGGCGTAGGCGAGCTGGCCAGTGTGCCGCCCGACGACGCGGGAAGGTTGGCGAGCCGGTTGCGGGCCCATGTGCTGACCGTGCCGATCCCGAACCGGCTCGAAACCGCGATCGTCGAGGCGTACGAAAGGGTTTCGCGGGACGGGCCGGTCGCGGTGCGGTCTTCGTCGACCGCCGAGGATCTGCCGGACGCCAGTTTCGCGGGCCAGTACGACACTTTCCTCGGCATACAGGGCGCCGGAGAGGTGCTCGCCGCGGTGCGCCGTTGCTGGGCGTCGCTGTGGTCGGACCGGGCGGCGAGATACCGTGCGGCGCACGACACCGATCGCGCTCCCACCATCGCGGTGATCGTGCAGCGGCTGGTCGACGCCGAATGCGCCGGGGTGCTGTACACGGCGAATCCGGTGTCGGGCGAACGATCCGAAGTCATCGTCGACGCGGCTCCTGGACTGGGCGAAGCGGTCGTGTCCGGCGCGGTGACTCCGGACCACTATCGGCTGGGCGTCGAGGGCGAAATCATCGAGGGGCCGGGTGACGGCTGCCTGACGCCGTCGCGACTGGGTGCGCTCGCGGCGGTCGGCAGAAGGCTGGAGAAGCATTTCGGCGCGCCGCAGGACGTCGAGTGGGCGTTCGATGGCGAGGGTGAGCTGTGGCTGACCCAGTCACGGGACATCACCACCCTGTTCCCAGTACCGGAGAGCGAGGGGGAACTGCGCGCGTACTGGTCGGTCAACGTCTACCAGGGGATCAGCCGTCCCTTCACGCCGATGGGCGCGGCCATGATCCGGGAGCGTCAGCGGGGAATGGCGGGGTACATGACCGCGCTCGGCTTCTCCGACGAGATCACCGATGTGGACGGGTGGCTGTACTGGGACATCACCGACGGCGTGCGGAGCCCGGCGAAGCGGCCGAAGATGGCCGCGTTCGCCGACAGCCTCGCGGCGCCATCGGGTCGGATCGTCGAGCGACTCGGTCGTGATCGCCGGTTCCCGTCGGTGCCTCCGGGCCACGATGTCCCGCCGAAGAACCCGCGCCGCCGCTGGGAACGGATGGTCCTCGCGTGGCTGTGGCCGGATAAGGCCCGCGCCAAGGTCGTCCGCGACGCAGAACGGCGGATCGCGGCCTTCTCGGGGCCGGCCGAGGCGACCGCGGAAGAACGTTTGTCCTTTGTGGAATCGGTCCGGCGTGACGTTTGCCGGATCGAGGCGAATCTCCCTCGCGACGCCAACACCGCCGGGGCGACCGGCGGGCAGCTGGCCGTGCGGCTCCTGCGCGGCCACGTGGACGAGTCCGAGGTGGCCGCCGTCTTCCGGGGTGTCCCGCACAATCCGACCACCGAGATGGATCTGGCGCTGTGGCGCGTGGGGGAGGCGATCCGACGCGACGAGGAGGCCTTCCGGCTCTTGCTGGAGACCGCGCCCGACGAGCTCGCCGTCAAACAGCTCGCCGGGACGCTGCCGGAGGTGATCCAGCAAGGTGTCACCGCGTTCCTGACGGAATACGGCTGCCGCGCCACCTCGGAGATCGACTTCGGCGTTCCCCGCTGGACGGATGATCCCGAGCCGGTTTTCGCGATGCTGTCGAATCTGCTTCGCGCGGAAGGTGAGGAGCAGGACGCGGAAACCCGGTTCGCCCACGCGGCGGCGGCGGCCGAAGCGCGGATCGTCGAACTCACCCGTCGTCTCCCGGCGACCAAGCTGCACCGGGCGGTACTCGCGCGCTTCCTGCTCCACAGGTCGAGGCGGCTGCGGGGACTGCGCGAGTTCCCGAAGTTCTGCCTCATGCGCGGTTTCGCCGCACTCCGGACGCAGCTGCTCCTTGTCGGCGAGGAGATCGTCCGGTCGGAGCGGCTGGAACGGGCAGGCGACGTGATGTTCCTCGACCTCGCCGAAGTCAGGGAAGCCCTGGGCGGCAGGGATCTCCGAGCGACGGTGGCGCGGCGGCGGCAGCTGTGGGAGCGGGAATCCCGCAGGCCCAGGGTGCCGTCGGTCGTGCTTTCCGACGGTACCGTGCCCGCCCTCGAAGCCGATCCGGGCGGCGGTCTCACCGGACAGGCCGCGGCGGCCGGGGTGGTGACGGGCCGGGCGCGGGTGATCCACGATCCCGACGGGGCGTGGATCGAGCCGGGCGAGATCCTGGTCGCCGCGACGACGGACCCCGGGTGGACGCCGCTGTTCCTGACGGCGGCCGCGCTGGTGACCGAAACGGGTGGGATGATCTCGCACGGCACCACCGTGGCCAGGGAGCACGGGATCCCGGCCGTGGTCGGCGTTCCCGGCGCGACCGCGGTGATCACCACCGGGCAGGTGATCACCGTCGACGGTTCGGCGGGGACCATCAAGTTCGGCGAGGAGTCCCGGTGACGGCGGTGGCTTACGCGCTCACCGGCGCGTTCAACTTCCGCGACGCCGGCGGTGGGCCGATCCGGCGGGGGAGGCTGTTCCGCAGCGACACCCTGCAGGCGCTGACCTCGACCGACAAGGAGCTCCTGCTCGGGCGGTTCGGTATCGAAGGAGTCCTCGATCTTCGCTCCAGCGCCGAGACCGTCAGCGAGGGCCGTGCGGAGCTGCCCGGCGCCCACTACGTGAACGTGCCCCTCCAAGCCGTCCAAAGAGGACGATCGACCGCACTGGAGGAGATTTACGCCGACCATCTCCGGCGTGACGACAACCTCATGGTCGCCGTCGAGATCCTGGCGGTCCTGCTGTCCCGGCCCGTCGTGGTGCACTGCGCGTCGGGCAAGGACCGGACCGGGATCGTCACCGCCCTCGCGCTCGGCCTCGCCGGGGCGCCGCGGGAGGTGATCGTCCGCGACTACCTGCGCAGCGCGTACAGCCTGCCCCGGGTGATCGCGCGGTTCCGGTCGCTCGGGTTGCCGGAGGAACTGTTCCGGTGCACCGAGGGCACGATCAACGTCTTGCTGGACACCGTCGAGGACGACTTCGGCGGATTCGCGGGCTGGGCGCGGCAACGTGGCGTGTCCGACGCTGCGGTCAGGGCGCTGCGCGCGAATTTACTCAGCAACAGATGAATTGTCCGATAAGACATCGGATGTATGTACCGCTGCGCGAGTGAAGGGGGTGGCCAAAGCTCGACTATCTCTGGAAACATGCCGGTCGCCAGGACTTGATCTGCGGTAAACGTAGTATGAATCTGGAGGCGACCCATGGCCGAGCTGTCCAGGCGATCGATGCTGAGGGTCGCGGCGGGGGCGGCCGCGCTCGGTGGCCTTTGGGCTCAGGGGGCTCCGCCGGCGGTCGCCGGGCAGGACGTCCATCGCCGGATCGTCGACGACGCGCGCATGCTCTGGAAGCGGATGCCGAAGAACTGGCAGGAGGGCCCGTTCCTCGCCAACGGCTTCCTCGGCGTGCAGTTCTACGCGGGCGCGCAGCCGAACGTCCTCAAGGTGATGCTCAGCCATTCTCAGGTCCAGGACCAGCGCGGGCAGTGGGAAGCGGGCATCGGGTACTCGCGGCTCCCGATCGGCTACCTCACCCTCACCTTCGAGGGCGCGATAACGGCGGTGGACTGGCACCTGGACCTGTACAACGCCGAACTCGGCGGCACGATCACCACCACCCGGGGTTCGGTGCGGTTCTCCGCGCTGGTCCACAACGACCAGGACCTCCTCCTCGTCTCGCTCACCGGGGAGGCGTCCGCGGAATGGGGGTTCACGCCGCTCGAATCGGCGACGACCAGGACGATCCGCAAACCGCCCGAGTACACGGCCAATCCCGTTCCGAAGCTGGCCAGTGCGGGCGGGACCCGGTATTGCGAGCAGCCGCTCCACGCGGGCGGCGGGTACACGACGGCGTGGCGTGAGCGGACGATCGGCACGCGACGGCTCCTGGCGGCGACGGTCGCGTACGCGTTCCCCGAACCGACTCACACCGCCGAGGCGATCAGGAGGGTCGATCGAGCGTCGGCGGTGCATCCGGACGGCCTCGTCGCCGTCCATCGACGCTGGTGGAATGCCTTCTACCGCCGCAGTTTCGTCTCCGTTCCGGACAAGCGGGTCCAACGGTTCTACTGGATCCAGCTGTACAAGACCGCCTGCGCCACCCGCGCGAACGGACCGGTCGTCGCCGAATGGGGGCCGTGGTTCCCGGAGGTCGGCAACAGCTGGACGGCGGTGTGGTGGAACCTCAACGTCCAGGTCACGTATCCGATCGTCAACAGCAGCAACCATCCCGAACTCGACGCCGTCACCGCGACCTTCCGTCGTGACCACGCCAACCTCGAACTCTCGGTCCCTCCCGCGTACCGGGACGGTGACACGTACGCCCTCTCGCATCCGGGGGACTGGCGGCTGCGGCCCGGCGGCACCCGCGCGGTCGGGATCCCGGGGCCCGCCACCAAGAACGACCAGACCGGCAACCTGATCTGGGGCTTGCACAACGTGTGGCTCGCGTACCGGCACAGCATGGACGTCCGCGTCCTGCGCGACGTCCTGTATCCGACGCTCGCCAAGGCGCTCAACTACTATCGCCACTTCCTCGCCACCGGCCCGGACGGCGTCTTGCACCTGCCGATGACGAGGTCACCCGAGTACGCCGACGCGGCCGACTGCACCTATGACCTGTCGTTGATCCGCTGGGCCGCGCGGACACTCGTCGAATCGGCGGCCAAGCTGCGGATCGACGACCCGCGGGTACCGGCGTGGCGGGAGATCGGCGAGAAGCTGGTGCCGTACCACCAGGATCCCGCCCAGGGCGTGCTGATCGGCGATGGTGTCCCGCTGGCCGACTCGCATCGGCACTTCTCGCATCTTCTCTGGCTCTATCCGTTGCGGGAGAAACTCTGGGACCGTCCCGGTGACCGGGACATCATGCGCCGCACTTTCGCGCACTGGTCCAGTGCCCAGGCGAAATGGCACGGGTACAGTTTCGCGGCGGCGTCGTCGATGAGCTCCGTGATGGACGCGCCCGAGGAAGCCCTGCGGTACCTGAAGATCTTCCTCGACGGGACCGTCGTGGCCAACACGCAGCTGACGCCGAACACGATGTACCGCGAGGGTGCGAACCTCGCGATCGAAAGTCCCATCACCGTCGCGCAGTCCATAGTGGACATGCTGTTGCAGGGCGATCACGGAGTGCTCAAGGTCTTCCCGTCGGTCTCGTCGACGTGGCCGGACGCGTCCTTCGAGAGCTTGCGCGCGGAGGGTGCCTTCCTCGTGGACGCTTCCCGCGCGAACGGCGCGACCGAATGGATCCGTGTCCACAGTGAGGCGGGGGAGCCGCTCACACTGCGGCACGGGATCCCCGGCGACATCGACGTCCGTGACGGGCGCGGACGGCGGCTTCCTTGGCGGCACGCGGGTCCCGGCGCGATCTCGATCCCACTCGGCCGCGGCGGGACGGCCGTCGTCACGCGACGCGGTACGCGTCCGGCGCTGGAGCCAAGGGACGTTCCTGGCGATCGTGGAATTCCGGCATGGGGGGTCTGAAGATGGACATCACACGCAGGACGATGCTCGGCGGGGCGCTGGCGGGCGTGGCGGCGGCCGGATTCGCGCCGCCGGTGTCTGCGGTGGAGAACGACTTCGCGCTCGGCGGCCTCGACTGGCCCGGCTTCCTCGGCACGGCGGACCTGATCTGGCGCCGCATGCCGAAGACCTGGTACGAAGGACCCTTCCTGGGCAACGGTTTCCTCGGCTCGGGCAGCTACGCCGAACCGGGCCGCAACGCCGTCCGCTTCACCGTCCAGCACAGCGAGGTGCAGGATCACCGGCCGGAATTCGGCTCGCTGTTCGGCCTCGCGCGCCTGCCGATCGGGTACTTCACCCTCGAACCGGTCGGCGCGATCACCGGGATCGACTGGCGAATGGACCTTTGGAACGCCGAACTCAGGGGCACGATCACCACGGCCGCGGGCAGTCTCGCGCTGCGCGCGATCGTCCACACCGGACAGTCGCTGCTGGCCGTCGAGATCGAGCCGTCCGAGGGGGAGCGCGGCTTCGAGTGGGTCTTCCACCCGGCCGAAGCGGTGAGCCCCAGAACGGATCCGAAGTTCGGTAAGCCGCCGCCCGCCGGGTATGTCGCCAACCCGCCCGCGAGCCTGGAAAGTAGCGGTGACACCAGGCTTTCCGTGCAGACGCTGCTGTCCGGCGGGGAGCACGTCACGGCGTGGCGCGAGGTCACCCGCGGATCGAAGCGGACGCTGTACACGTCCGTGGCATGGTCGTTCCCGAAGCGGACGGCCGCGCGAGAGGCGTTGAAGACGGTCCGCCGGGCAGAGCCGTTCTCCGCGTTGACGATCGGACATCGTCGCTGGTGGCACGACTACTACCGGCACGGTTTCCTGTCCGTTCCGGACACCCGGCTCCAGAGTTTCTACTGGATCCAGCTGTACAAGATCGCCTCCGCCGCGCGCCGCGAAGCGCCGGTGATGGCGACCTGCGGACCGTGGCTGGAGCCGACCCCGTGGCCCGCGACCTGGTGGAACCTGAACGTCCAGCTCGAGTACTGGCTCATCCACGGGTCCAATCACCTCGAACTGGACGCCGTGAGCCACGCGCTCGGCAAGTTCCGGGCGAACCTGACGAGCCAGGTCGCCGAGCCCTACCGACACGATTCTGCGGGCATCCCGCGCACGACCGACATGACCCTGCTCAACGGCGCGGTCGGTACGAACGCCGGGTTCCCGGTGGGCATCCCGGGTAAGGAGACGCCGACTCCGGAGGTCGGCAATCTCACCTGGGCGCTGCACAACGTCTGGCTGTCCTATCGGCACACGATGGACCGGCGCCTTTTGCGCGACACGCTGTTCCCGCTGCTGCGCAAGGCGATCAACTACTACCTTCATTTCCTGGCACCGGGGCCGGACGGGAAACTGCATCTGCCGGCGACGTTCTCCCCGGAGTACGGCGTGAACGCGCCGGACTGCAACTACGACCTCGCGCTGATCCGGTGGGGCTGCAAGATCCTGCTGGAGTCGGCGGCGGAACTGCGCGTCGACGACCCGCTCGCGGGGCGATGGCGGGAAGTGCCGGCCACGCTGGTCCCGTATCCGGCCGACGCCAACGGTTACATGATCGGCGCGGGTGTGCCGTTCGCGAAATCGCACCGGCACTACTCGCACCTGCTGCAGATCTACCCGTTGTACGAGATCACCTGGGAGCGGCCGGAGCACCGGCGGATCATCGAGACCTCGCTCGACCACTGGGTGGGCTTCGAAGGCGCGTTGCAGGGCTACACGTTCACCGGCGCCGCGTCGATGTCGGCGCAGATGCTGCGCGGCGACAAGGCGGCGTTCTACCTCGATGAACTGCAGCGGCGCTACATCCAGCCGAACACGATGTACAAGGAATCCGGTCCGGTGATCGAGACGCCGCTTTCGGCCGCGCAGTCGCTGCACGACATGCTCGTGCAGAGCTGGGGCGGGGTGATCCGGCTGTTCCCGGCCGTGCCCGCCGCATGGGCGGACGCCGCGTTGCGCGACTTCCGCACGGAGGGCGCGTTCCTGCTCAGTGCCTCCCGGCAGGCCGGGAAGACACGCTGGGTCAAGGTCGCGAGCGAGGCGGGGGCGCCGTGCGTGCTGCGGACGGACATGGACGGGGAGCTGACCGTCCGCGACCGGTGGGGGCGGCCGAAACGCTGGCGGCGGCTACCGAACGGCGACGTCCACCTCGACCTGCGGCGTGGGGAGGAGGCCGTCGTGCATCGCGCGGGCGACCGGCCCGACCTCGAGATCCGGCCCGTCCCGGCGAACGGGAACAGCGCGTCATGGGGGATGCCGTGACGTCGTGAGCGGCGATACGCGAGAGTGTTCCTGTACTTCTTCCGGACGACAGGAGCACAGATGTCCCAGCCACCGCAGCCGGGCGAGCCCGAAGGTCAGGCGCCCGACCCCGGGGCTTCGCAGGGGCAGCATCCCCAGCAGCCCTATCCGCAGCAGCCGTACCAGCAGCAAGGCTGGTACGGCGCGCCGCAACAGCCGCCGCCGCCGTCGTCGAACAAGACGGTGCTCTGGGTGGGCCTGGGTGCGCTGGGGCTCGTCGTGATCGTCGCCGTCGTGGCGATCACCGGCTTCGTGGCGCCGGGGTTCTTCCTGCCGGACTCGAAGGACAAGAACACGGCCGTGTCGTCGTCCTCGTCGGCTCCGACGTCCAGTGCGCAGGACACGGCGACACAGAGTCCGGTGAACATCCCTGCGAGCAGGGTTCCGGTGCCGCAGCGCAGCACGCCGCTGGCGGATCCGACGGACTGCGCGTTCCCGGCGGATTCCTCCGGTCCCGTGCCGAAGAAGGTGAACCCGCCCGCGGCGGGCCCGACCCCGGCGTCCGGCACGATGGCCGTCACCCTCAAGACGACGGCGGGCGAAGTCGGGCTGTCGCTGGACCGCGGGCTCGCGCCGTGCACCGTGGCGAGCTTCCTCTCGCTGGCGCAGCAGGGTTACTTCGACGGCACCTCGTGTCACCGGCTCGGTACCACGGGACTGCAGATGCTCCAGTGCGGCGACCCGGAAGGCTCCGGAATGGGCGGGCCGGGATACACCGTTCCGGACGAGGTCTTCTCCGGACTCAAGTACGGGCGGGGCATTCTCGCCATGGCGAAGAAGCAGGCGCCGAACTCGGGCGGCAGCCAGTTCTTCATGGTCTTCGGTGAAGCGGAACTGCCGCCGGAGTACACCGTGTTCGGGAGCATCTCGGACGCCGGACTCCAGACCCTGGACAAGGTCGCGCGCGGCGGGGTGGACGACGAGAAGGGGCCGGGCGACGGGACCGGACCGCCGCGGATCCCGGTGACGTTCCAGTCGATCGCGGTGGGGTGACACGGTTTCCCGCCCCGGTCGTGAGTGGTGAGGACGGTTCTATTGAGGGGTAAGGCAAATGTGTCGGGTGCGGTGGGCGGTCCGCTCATGGCCGCCTTCGATCGTGTCGCGAAAGCCACGTCGACGGCGTAGCGAAGGGCCCCTTCCCTACCTTCAGAGTAGGCAAGGAGGCCTTCACCACCACCTGGGTCGATCACTTTGAACTGACGGTGCGAAAGTGGCTTTCGCAACACGCCACATTTGCCTTACCCCTCAATAACCGTCCTCACCACTCACGAGGTTTCAGCACCGGCAGGACGACCCGCTTCGTGCACTCAGCGGGATGGCGGGTACCGAACACCGAACCACTGCTCGGCGTCGTACTCCTCGAACCGCTCCACCTCAGTGAAACCGAGCTTCGCCGCGACGCGCATCGAGCGTTCGTTGGCAGTCTGTGTGCAGAGCACCACCGGTTCGCCGGGCAGCGCGTCGGCGAACCAGTCGAGCGCCGCCGCGCACGCCTCGGCGGCGCACCCGCGTCCCCACGCCTGCGGCAAGATCAGGTAACCGAGCTCGGTCTCCCCGGCATCCGGACGGATATGCCCCGGACGTTCCGCGTCACGCTGATCGAGCGTGATCATGCCGATCATCGATCCGTCGAGTTCGATGACGAAGAGCCCCGGGCGCCGGCCCGGCACGTCTGGTCTCGTGCGCTCGAGTTCGTCCCGCGGCCGAGCGCCACCGATGTAAGTGCCCACCTCCGGCGAGGCGAAGAGTTCGATGAACGCCGCACGGTCCCGGGCCTCGGACCCGCGGAGTACGAGCCGCTCGGTCTCGATCGGGGCAGGAGGCCAGGCGACCTGACCGAGCTTCGTCATGGGCGGCAACGTAGCGCACGCCGCTACTCCGGTGCCTGGAAGCCGCCGATCTCCTGCTCGAGCAGTTCGGCCAGTCGCAACGGGGTGCGGTCTTCGAACATCGGACCGATGAGCTGCACCCCGACCGGCAGGCCCTCGGGGGACCGGCCCGTGGGTATCGCGGTGGCGGGCAGGCCGGGCATGGTGGCCAGGCCAGCCCAGACGAGCTGATCGAAGTACGGGTACTCGACGCCGTCGATGGCGATGCGCCGTGCCATCGGATTGGGGTGGTGGTCGTGCGGGAACGCGGGCGTCGGCGTGATCGGGCACACCACGGCGTCGAACTGGGCGAACAGTCGCCGCCAACCATGGCGATGGACTTGCCGACGCTTGTCCGCCTCCATCCAGTCGCTATGGCTGAACAGCATGGCGCGCAGCCGTACGGCGTCAAGGCTCTGGTCGTCCGTGCCGGCCCGCAGCCGCTCGAGCGATTCGATGGGGAAACGCGCGACGGAGCCCGAAATCAGCAGCTCCATGTAGAGCTTCGCGGCCTCGGTCAGATCGGGCAGCAGCGGACTGCGCCGTGCGACGCGGGCGCCACCGTCGACGAGCGCGTCGGCCACCCGGTGCACGCCCGCTCGCACGGCGGACCCGGTCGGAATGAGCGGATGGTCGTCGAGGACCAAGACCCGGAAATCGCGGAGCCGCTCGTGGCGGGCGGGCGGCAGTGCCGAACGGTGCGCCACGCCGTGCGTCAACGGGTCCGGTCCGGCCATGACGTCGAGCAGGAGCGCGAGATCGCGGGCGGTGCGCGCCATCGGACCGACGACCGCGAGGTCGAAGTCGGCCGGGAAGGCAGGCTCGGACGGCGGGACCATGCCGCGGACGGTCGCCAGTCCGAGCGTCGGCTTGTGCGCGTAGACGCCGCAGAAATGCGCGGGGGTGCGCAGCGAGCCGGCGAGGTCGGAGCCGATGGACAGCGCGCCGAACCCGCACGCCAGTGCCGCCGCCGACCCGCCGGAGGACCCGCCCGGGGTCCGATCGTGGTCCCACGGGTTGACGGTGGTGCCGTAGATCTCGTTGAAGCTCTGGATGTCCTGCAACCCCAGCGGCACATTGGTCTTGCCGAGCACCACCGCGCCCGCGGCCTTGAGCCGCGACACCTGAACCGCGTCCTCGGCGGGCAGGTAGTCGCGGTGTGCCGGCATGCCCCACGTCGTGGGCAGCCCGGCCATGTTGTACGACTCCTTGACCGTCACCGGGACGCCGAGCAGCGGCCGGTCCTCACCCTGCGCCCGTGCCCGGTCGGCATGGTGCGCGGCGGCCCGCGCGCGGTCGAAGTCCGGCACGCAGATCGCGTTGATCACCTCGTCGTCGCGCTCGATCCGGGCGATCGCCTCGCCGGTCAGTTCCGCCGATGTCACCGCACCGGCGCGCAACGCGGCAATCATTTCTTCGGCCGTCTGAAAGGTCGATTCCATGAATTCGACGCTATCGGCGTGCCGTCGGGGGCACGAAATTCCTAGTCATGCAACAGAAAGGCCCCTTCGTGGACTCGTTCTGCGGAGTTGCGATGATCCTCGCAGGTCACGGCGTCTGCCATGGGTGGGCTCCGCCAGTACGAGCCATGAAATTCCGCTTTGCGCAACGGGACGGATGTCTCACTTGCCTGCCGCTGACCGCTTGGTCGTGTGTTCGGACTTTTCGCTCCAGCGAAAAGGAGTTGGAGCCTCTGGGATGTACTACCCATCCTGGCTTCGATGGCCCAAAGGGGATCCGGTGATTCACGGAAGGAGAATGATGTCGCTCAAACTCGTCTTCGTACGTCTCGCGACGGCGCTGCTGATAGCGGGTGCATCGACAAGTGTGGTGACTGCTCCGGCGATGGCCGGGACGGCCGGCGCGCCGAGTGATGGCGTCGTCACCGTCGAGGCGAAGAAGGGGCATTGGCAGTGGGCGCACTCGCGCTACTGGTTCGTCGACGGTGTCAGCATGTGGGCGGCCCGCGCCAATTGCCACGCCTGGGGGAGGTATGGCGTCAAGAAGGACTGGTGGCCCAAATATCAATGCAGGTTGAAGTTCATGCACTACAGCCTGTACGAGTGGGTGTCGTAGCGAGGCCATGGAAACGCGCGATCAGGCCTGGTTCGGGATCGGCCGGGCCGTCCGGACCGCGCCGAGGTGATCCTATGTGGTGGCAACGCTTCGCGTGGCGAAACTCCGCACTGGGAAGGTCTGCGTGGTATGACCGATCGTGTTCCGTGGCAAGCCGACGCCTATTTCGACCTCACCCGCCGGGCGTGTTTCGTCTGCGAACTTCTCGTAGGCAACGCCGAATACCCGCATCACGTCGCGTACCGGGACGCCGACGCCGTGGTCTTCGCCAGCCGTTTTCCCTCCGTGTTCGGGCACTTCCTGGTGGCCCCGGTCGAGCATCGCGAGCACGTCGTCAGCGACTTCACCGTCGATGAGTACTTGGCCATCCAGCGGGTCGTGCATCGTGCGGGTAGCGCCTTGAGCGCCCTGCTTTCGATCGAACGGCTCTACGTGTTGTCCTTGGGCAGTCAACAAGCCAACAGACATGTCCACTGGCACCTCGCGCCTCTGCCTCCTGGCGTCCCGTACGACCAGCAGCAGACCGCGATATTCGACCCGGCGCGCGGCTACCTGGACATCCCCGGGGACGACCTGGCCGATCTCGCGCGCCGGCTCGGGGAACGGCTGACAGGCTGACCGCAGGCCTGGACAGGATTCCCGAAGCCACGTCCAAGTGTCATGAAAGGGTCGTTCAGGACGAAAAGTGTCCTGAACGACCCTTTCATGACATTCCCAGACGGCGTGACCGGCCAGTCGCGGCTCAGAGCGGGTTGTGCGCCCCCAGTGGCGCGGTGCAGAACGGTCCGCCGACGTACTCCGCCGCGACCCCGGTCGGCGCGGGCAGGTCGGCCAGCTGGTCGGCGTAGGTCTCCGCGTTGTCGAGCGATTTGTAGCCCAGGGCCTCGGCTTCGGCGAGCGAGTAGACCCGGCGCGTGTTGTCCGAGACGCCCCAGATCAGCCGGTAGCCGGGGGAGGGGTAGCTCAGGCAGGCCTCGAAGAGGCGCGCGCCGTCGTCGGGGGAGAGCCAGGTCGTCAGGCCGCGCGGGCCGAGGACGAGCGGGCTTTCGAAGCAGGAGCCGATCCGGATGACGATCACGTCCATGCCGAACCGCGAGTGGTACAGGCTGCCGAGCGCTTCGATGGCCGCCTTGCTGACGCCGTAGTAGGTGTCGGGCCGGGGCGTGGAGTCGGCGGGGAGGCCGTGCTCGCCCGCTTCGTCGTTGCGGCGGAAGCCGACGGAATGGTTGCTGGAAGCCAGGATCACGCGCGGCACACCGGCGGCTCGCGCGGCTTCGAGGACGGTATGGGTGCCGTTGATGTTGACGTCGAGGGTGGCTTCCCACGAGTTCTCGCGGCTGTGCCCGCCCAGGTGGATCAACGCGTCGACACCGGCGCACGCCTCCGCCATCGCCTCCGGGTCGGTCACCGAGGCGGTGATCAGCTCGACGCTCTCGCCGGCCTCGGCTTCGGGCTGCGGAGCCAGGTCGAGCAGCCGCAGTACCCGGCCGGATCGGCGCAGCCGCGGCCGCATCAGGGTGCCGACGATGCCCGCCGAGCCGGTGATCAGGACGCGCTGGTCTGCCATGTGAACCCCTTGTCAGTGAAAGAAAGTAGGGAATGATCAGCGGATGCCGGCGCGACGCAGTTGCTGGCCGAGTTCCGCGGTGATTTCGGCGAGGAGTTCGCCGACGCGCTGGGCATCGGCGTCGGTGACCTCGGTGACCGGCATGGAGCAGCTGATCGCGTCGGTGCCGGGGATGCGGTATGGGATCACGGCCGCGACGCACCGGACGCCGAGGCTGCCTTCCTCGATTTCCGCCGCATAGCCGCGTTCGCGGGTCTTCGCGCATTCGGCGTGCAGCGCTTCGACGGTGGTGATGGTGTTCGGGGTGAGCGCCGACAGCTCTCCGGTCAGGAGCCCGTCGATCTCGTCGTGCGTCAGCTCGGCCAGCAACGCCTTCCCCAGCGCGGTCGCGTGGGTGGGCAGCGTGCGGCCGACCCGGGACACGAGATGCGTCGAGTGCCGTGACTCGCGCGTCTCCAGGTAGACGACGTCGGTGCCCTCGCGGCGCGCGAAATGCGCGGTGTAGCCGGTCTTCTCCCGGATCCGCTCCAGCGCCTCGGTCGCGTACGGGACGACCGGGTCGCGGTCCAGATAGGCCGTGCCGCAGATCAGCGCGCGGACGCCGAGGCGGTAGCGGGCGGTGTTGGTGTCCACCTCCAGCCAGCCTGCTTCGAGCAGGGTGCGGAGCAGCCCGTGCAGGCTCGACCTGGGGAATCCGGTCCGCGCGTGGAGATCCGACAGCGAGAGCCAAACGTCGTTCGCGGCGAAGGTCTCGATGAGGTCGATCGCCCGCCGGGCCGATTTGACCCCTGCGGGTTCGGCGGCGGGCGCACCGTTCGCCACTGTGACAGCGGCTTTCTGCTGTGGCATCCGCGCTCCTCCATCCGGCCGTTGACTTGTGACTCCGGCCATATTAGCGTCCCGAACAGCGTTCTTATAGATGAACATAATCACTATAACAGACTCCGTTCATGGATGTGAACAGGTCGGGCTGGGCCTTCGTGAACGCGGAGAGGAGTCAACGGTGCACGTACTCGACTGGGCGATGGTCTGCGCGTATTTCGCGTTGATGGTCGTGATCGGCTGGTGGTCGCACAAGCGGATCCACGATGTGAAGGACTTCTTCACCGCCGGGGGCCGAATGCCCTGGTGGCTGACCGGGATCTCGCATCACATGTCCGGCTACAGCGCGGTGCTGTTCGTGGCCTACGCGGGCGTGGCCTACACGAGCGGGATCACCGTCTACTTCTGGGGCATGGCCAGCATCGGCATCGGTGTCGGTATCGGGAGCTGGCTGTTCGCCGCACGGTGGAACAGGCTCCGGTCGAAGCTGGGGGTGGCGTCCCCGCTCGAGTACCTCGCGCGGCGGTTCAACGTCCCGACGCAACAGGCGCTCGCGTGGAGCGGCAGCCTGCTGAAGATCTTCGACATCGCGGCGAAGTGGTTCGCGATCGCCACGATCCTCAACGTCTTCGCCGGGGTGGACTACACCTGGGGCATCATCATCACCGGTTCGGTCACGCTGGTCTACTGCACCGTCGGCGGTCTCTGGGCCGACGCGCTCACCGACTTCGGCCAGTTCGTGATCCAGGCCATCGCGGCCATCGCCATGCTCTGGGTGGTGCTGGGCAAACTCGGCGGCGTCTCCGGTCTGTGGACGATGTGGGGCGACCTCCCGCCGAGCCACCTCAACCCGACCACGTCGAAGTTCACCACCGTAGTGCTACTCGTCTACGTGCTGGTGAAGACACTGGAGTACAACGGCGGTATGTGGAACCTGGCGCAGCGCTACATGGCCGCGCCGGATACGCACGCGGCACGCCGGGGCGCACGGCTCTCCTCGATCCTGTACCTGGTGTGGCCGCTGTTCATGATGTTCCCGATGTTCGCGGCACCGCTGCTGATCCCGAACATCGAGAACCCGGACAACGCCTACGCGATCATGACGACGACCTTCCTGCCGCCGGGCCTGATCGGGCTGGTGCTGGCAGGCATCTTCTCCCACACGATGGCGATGGTGTCGTCCGACGCGAACGCGATCTCCGCGGTCATCACCCGCGACATGCTGCCGGTGCTGATCAAGAAGACCCGGCGGTGGACCGAAGCGCAGGGTCTGCTGGCCGCCCGTATCACGACCGCGATCTTCATCGTGCTGACCATGGCGGTCGCCACGCAGGCCCCCAAACTCGGCGGTGTGCTCGGGATCGTGGTGCTCTGGGTCGCGGCCCTGATGGGCCCGATCTCGGTGCCGCTGCTGCTCGGCATGCTCCCCTGGTTCCGCCGGTCCGGCTCCCGCGCGGCGCTGATCTCGTGGGCGGGCGGTCTCATCGCCTACGCGATCGCCTACTACGGCTACAACGCCACCCTCGCGGTCACCGTGTCCACCCCGATCCTGGTCTCGCTGGGGCTGTTCATCGGGCTCGGCTACCTCATGCCCGAGCGCAAGGCCTCCACCGACGAGCTCATCGACACGATCGACCGCGACGACGACGTCCTACCCCGCAAGTCGCAGGACGGCACCACCGTGCCCGCCTGACCGGGCCCGTACCCGGGACCATCCACAAAGAACGAAAGAGAAATCCATGGCACAGCCCAAGATCGAACTCGACGGCCTACTGGCGTTCCCCTTGACCCCCTTCACCGAGGGGCTGGAACTCGACCTCGACGCCTTCGCGGAAACCGTCGAGAGCCACGTGGCCGCCGGAGCCGGTGCGCTGTTCGTCGCCTGCGGTACGGGCGAATTCAGCTCGCTGTCCCCGGACGAGCACGCAGCGATCCTGCGCAAGGCTCGTGAGGTCGTCGCCGGGCGTGTGCCCGTGTGGGTCGGCGCGGGCGGAGGCGCGGCGTCGGCCCGTGCCGGGATCGCGGCGGCGGAGGCGGGTGGCGCGGACGGCGTCCTCCTCCTGCCGCCGTACCTGGTGACCGGCCCGCCGTCCGGTCTGGTGGACCACGTCCGGTACGCCGTCGGGGACTCCTCGATCCCGGTGATCGTCTACCACCGTTCCACCGGCGTGTTCACCCCGGACTCGGCCGTGGAACTGCTCGGCATCCCGTCGGTGGTCGGCATCAAGGACGGTTTCGGCGACGTCGAACTCATGAGCCGGATCATCACCACGATCCGCTCCGTCGGCACCGACCGGGCCCGGGATTTCCTGTTCTTCAACGGTCTTCCGACGGCGGAGGTCTCCGCGCGCGCCTACGCCGCGGTCGGCGTGGCGCGGTACTCCTCGGCAGTGCACTGCTTCGCCCCCGAGATCGCGGCCCGCTTCCACCGTGCGCTCGCGGAGAACGACGACGCCGTCATGGAGGCGCTGCTCGCCGGGTTCTACCTGCCGCTGGTGGCGCTGCGGGACGAAGGGAAGGGCTTCGCCGTGTCACTGGTCAAGGCCGCCGCGCGCCTGCGGGGTGACAAGGTCGGTTCGGTCCGGCCGCCGCTGGTCGAGCCCGCCGCGGACCAGATCGCCCGCCTGGAGAAGATCATCGACGACGGGTTCGCCGTCCTCAAGGCCGTCGAGGCCGGTGCCTGAAGATGAAGGTTCTCGACGTCGTCCTGACCCCGGTCGCCTTCGCCGACCCCCCGCTGCTCAACGCGATGGGCGTGCACGAGCCCTTCGCGCTGCGCGGTGTCGTCCAGCTGATCTGCGAGGACGGTGTGGTCGGCCTCGGCGAGTCCTACGGTGACCTCGCGTTCCTCGACCAGGTCCGGAAGGTGCTCCCGGAACTGAAGGGACATGACGTGTTCGACCTTCCCGGCCTCCGCCGGAAGGTCGCCACCACCCTCGGCGAAGTCGTCTTCGCCGACGCGCACGGGCTCACCGGCGGCTTCTCCGTCAGCAAGACCGTCGCCAGCGTGTACTCGCTGTTCGAGGTGGCCGCGCTCGACGCGCAGGGCCACTATCTCGGCAGGCCCGTGGTGGACCTGCTCGGCGGCAAGGCGCGCGACGCCGTCGACTTCTCCGCCTACCTGTTCTACAAGTTCGGCGCCCACATCGGTGCCGACGAGGACTCGTGGGGCGAGGTGACCACGCCGGAGGCGCTCGTCGGCGAGGCACGCCGCATGGTGGAGGAGTACGGCTTCGGCTCCATCAAGCTCAAGGGCGGCGCCTTCGAGCCCGACCAGGAGATGGACGGGATCCGCGCGCTCGCGAACGCGTTCCCGGACCACCCTCTCCGCATCGACCCGAACGCGGCGTGGACCGTCGAGACCGGGATCCGGGTCGCCGAAGAACTCGACGGCGTCCTGGAGTACCTCGAAGACCCGACGCCGGGCATCGAAGGCATGGCGCGGGTCGCGGAGAAGGCGAACATGCCGCTGGCCACGAACATGTGCGTCGTGCGCTTCGCGGACATCGAGCCGGCGTTCCGGCAGCGAGCGGTCGGCGTAATACTTTCGGACCATCATTACTGGGGTGGCCTGCGGGACACCCAAGCCCTGTCGACCACGGCGGAATGCTTCGACGTGGGGCTGTCCATGCATTCGAACAGTCATCTCGGGATCAGTCTGGCCGCTATGGTGCACGTGGCCGCGGCGACGCCGCACCTGACCTACGCCTGCGACACCCACTGGCCCTGGAAGACGGCCGACGTCATCGCCCCGGGTGCGCTGGAGTTCGTCGACGGTGCGGTCGCGGTGCCCGACAAGCCGGGGCTCGGGGTCGAACTCGACCCCGACGCGCTGGCGCGGGCCCATGAAGACTATGTCCGAAGTGGACAGACCAAACGGGATGACGTGACCTATATGCGGAAGTTCGTCGGAAGCTTCGAACCGAACACGGCACGGTGGTGACGAGGTGAAGGTCACCGGATACGCCTACCCCTGGGACGTCGTCGACGATCCCGGCTTCGTCGAGCGGGTACGGGAGCTCGGCGTCGACGAGGTCGCCGTCGCCGTGTCGTACCACAGCGCCCGCGCGGCGACGCCCTGGTCGCCCGAGCGCACCTCGGTCGTCGCGCGCCACGCGGCGCTGTACCGGCCGGTGCGCGAGGAGGCTTGGGGTGAGCTGAAGCCCGCCGAACCGGACTGGGTCGAAAGCCGCGACAGCGCGGGCGACGCCGTCCGGATGCTGAACGAGGCGGGTGTCCCGGCGGCCGCGTGGCTCGTGCTGACGCACAACTCCCAGCTGGGCACGGAGTTCCCGGATTTCACCGTGCGCAACTGTTTCGGCGAGCGGTACCCGTGGGCGCTGTGCCCCGGCCAGCCCGCCGTCCGCGAGTACGCGGCGAACGTGACTGCGGAAAGCCTCGCCGGGCTCGACTTCGCCACGGTCATCCTGGAGGCCTGCGGTCCGCTCGGCGCCGTGCACCAGCACCAGCACGAGAAGACCGACGGCGTCTGGTCGCCCGCGGTGGCCCGGCTGCTCTCGATCTGCTGCTGCGACGCGTGTCTCGACGCATGGGCCGCGGCGGGGCAGGACCCGGCGAAGGCGTTGGGCAAGCTGCGGGCCGAGGTCCGGCGGCTGATCGACAGCGGTGACCTCCGTACGACCGAGGACAAGATCCTGCCCACCCTGCGGCAGGTCCTGCTCGACACACGGCAGCGGGCGACCGACGCCCTCCGGCGCGAGGTGCTCGCGAAGATCCCGTCCGGGCCCCGGATCGTGCTGCACGGCGCGATGGACCCGTGGGTCACCGGCGCGCTGCCGGGGCTGACACCGTCGGCCCCGGACGACGTCGACGCGGTGGTGCTGCAGAACTGGGCACCCGGCAGGCCCAGCGTGGGCGCCGTCGCGGCGGCACGGGCGAAACTGCCGGAGAAGGTCGCCGTCGGCAGCTACATCACCGCGGTGGCGGCGAGCCCGGTACCCGACATCGAGGCCTACACCATCGAACTCGGCAAGGCAGGCGCCACCGAGCTGCACCTGTACCACCTCGGCCTCGCCGGCCCGGGGCGCTGGACGGATCTCATCGCCGCCGTCAGCGCCGCGCAAGAACTCTAGGAGACGCAAGAAAAATGAGCCAGGCAACGGATCCCGCCACGCTCGAACAGATCCTCGCGGCCGCCGCCGATGCGGCAGGCACGGCGGCGGCCGCGACCCCAGCCCAGCGCGCCGGATGGCTCAACGCGGCCGCGGACGCCCTCGACGCCGCCGCCGACGAGCTGATCGCGCTGGCCAACCGGGAGACCCATCTCCCGGCCTCGCCGCGACTGCAGGGCGAGCTGAAGCGCACGACGTTCCAGCTGCGCCTGTTCGGCGAAGTGCTGGCCGACGGCGCGTTCCTCGGCGCCACCGTCGACCACGCGGATGCCGCGTGGCCGATGGGGCCGCGGCCGGACATCCGGCGGCTGCTCACCCCGATCGGACCGGTGCTGGTGTTCGCCGCCAGCAACTTCCCGTTCGCGTTCAGTGTCGCGGGCGGGGACACCGCGTCGGCGCTGGCCGCCGGCTGCCCGGTCGTGCTCAAGGCGCACTCGGGGCACCCGCAGCTGTCCGTCCGCACCGGTGAGGTCCTGCGTGACGCGCTCGTCGGGGCCGGTGCGCCGGAAGGGATCTTCGCGGTCATCCACGGCCAGCAGAACGGCGTCACGGCGCTGAAGGACCCGAGGATCCAGGCGGCGTCGTTCACCGGTTCGGTGCCGGGCGGGCGCGCGCTGTTCGACATCGCGACCTCGCGGCCGTCGCCGATCCCGTTCTACGGTGAACTCGGCAGCGTCAACCCAGTCGTCGTCACGCGGGCCGCGATCGACGCGCGCGGTGAAGCGATCGCCAAGGGCTACGCGGGTTCGTTCACCCTCGGTGCCGGCCAGTTCTGCACCAAGCCGGGGCTGCTGTTCCTGCCCGAGGGGCACGGCCTCGAAGACACGCTGCGCGAGGCCGTCGCGGCGATCCCGGCGCAGCCGATGCTCAACGAGCGTATCGCGGCCGGATTCGCCGACGGGCTGGCGAAGCTGAGCGACGTCGCCGGTGTCGAGGTGCTGTCGGAATCCGTTGGCGCGGAAGGGATCTCGCACGGTGCGACCCTGCTCGCCACCACCGCCAAGGCCTTCCTGGCCGACGCCGACACCGTCCGCGAGGAATGCTTCGGCCCCGCGTCGCTGATCGTCACCTACGCAGATCAGGACGAACTGATCAGCCTGCTCGGCGTGATGGAACCCGGCCTCACCGCGACCATCCAGGGTGAAGAGTCCGATGTGGACTGGATCCGCCCGGTGCTCCCGTCGCTGACCCGGGTCGCCGGTCGTCTGCTGTGGAACGACTGGCCGACCGGGGTCACGGTCACCTGGGCACAGGAACACGGTGGTCCCTACCCGGCGACCACCGCGCCGACCAGCACCTCGGTCGGCACCGCCGCGATCGAGCGGTTCCTGCGACCGATCGCCTGGCAGGGCTTCCCCGACACGCTGCTGCCGGAACCGTTGCAGGAGAACAACCCGTGGGACCTGCCCCGCAGGATCGACGGGAAACGCCAGTAAACCTCGTGAGTGGTAAGGACGGTTAGAACCGTCCTTACCACTCACGAGACCCACCACCACCCGCCGCCGCCCTTGATCCCGTCTCGACCCCCTTGGGAGGCACCGTCATGTCCGGATTCGGTCACTTCGACAGGAGAACGGCTTTGAGGGGAGGCGCGGCCGCGGCCGCTTCGGTGGCGCTCACGACCGCTCTCGCGAGCCCTTCGTCAGCGCGGCCCGCGGCTCCGGGTTCGGCCCCCATCGTCACCGGCTATCGCGAACTGCAGATCGGGATCAACCGGCCCTCGGCGGAACGCACCGCCGCGCTGGCGAACCTGGACCGGGTCGCGAAGGCCTACCACGACAGCATGACGGTCGGCGGCGGTCCACTGTGGAAAGACCTTCCGCTCGGTCCCGGCAGCGAGTTCACGACGTCGATGTACGCGCGGCTCCGCGCGATCGCGGTCAACTGGGGGACCCCGGGAGGCGCGCTGGCAGGCGATCCCGCCGTGCTCGCCCGGATCAAGGGCGCGCTGGAACTGCTGTACACCAGCGATCAGTACAGCGAGAAGACCGCCGAGATCGGCAACTGGTACACCTACGAGATCGGCATCCCGCTCTACCTGCTGCACATCCTCGCGACGGTCGCCGACGAACTGACCGAGGACGAACTCGCCAAGTACCTGAAGCCGGTGCTGAAGTTCTCCGGCGATCCGAACCGCCGCACCAACAATCCGAGCGTCGTCGAGACCGGCGCCAACCGTGCGGACAAGTCGACGATCTCCATCGTCTCCGGCGCGATGCTCGGCGACGTCGAACGGATCAAGCGGGGCGTCGGCGCGTTCACCGACGTCGAAGGCGGGGGAGCGGCAAGTGTCATCGCCAAACTCCACCGCGCGGCGGGCGACGGTTTCCACACCGACGGCTCGTTCCTGCAGCACGACTCGGTGCCGTATCCCGGGCATTACGGGATCATCCTGCTCACCGCGGTCGCGTCCGCCATCCACGTCACCAAGGGCACGGAGTTCGCACTGCCCGCCGACGTGCGCGAGGCGACGTACGCGCTGGTCTCCGACACGTTCGCGCCATTCGTCTACGCGGGTGCGATGATGGAGTCGGTCCGCGGCCGGTTCCTTTCGAGGCAAGGGGAATCCGCGTACGACATCGGGCACCAGCTCACCGGCGCCGTGGTCCTGCTGGCGCGGTCGGCGAGCGGGAAGCGCAAGGAAGAGCTCGGTGGCCTCGCCGCGAAGTGGATCACCGAAGACACTTTCGCGCCGTACCTTGAAATTCCCGATCCCGAACGGTTCGCGCCGGGGCCGGACCTCGTCGGCATCCCCGGTATCGAGTTCGCGCAGGAGCTGCTGGCGACCGAGATCCGGCCGGCGCGGACGGTCGCGGCGCATCGCGTGTTCGGCCAGCAGGACCGGATGGTGCACATCACCGAAGGCTGGTCGGCCTCGCTCGGCGTCGCCTCGACCCGGATTTCGCGGTACGAGTCGATCAACTCGATGAACCTGCACGGCTGGTACGTCGGTGACGGTTCGCTGTATCTGTTCCTGCCCAAGGCGAAGGGACATTTCACCGACGCCTACTGGCCGACGGTCGACCCGCTGTTGCTCCCGGGCACCACCACCAAGACCGGCCCGACCCCGAAACTGGAGTCGGTGCCGCTGACGAGCAAGGATCATTGCGGTGGTGTCCGCTGGGACGCGCGGCACGGCGCGCACGCCCTCGACTTCATCTCCCAAGACGGCACACTGACCGCGAAGAAGTCGTGGTTCTTCACGCCGTCGGGGGTGCTGTGCCTCGGCGCCGGGATCACCGACTCCTCCGGTGAGCGGATCCGCACCACGATCGAGAACCGCAACCTCGGCGAGAACGGCTCCGGTGTCCTGCTGGCCGATGGCCATCTCGTCGACGGCTCGGAGTCCTTGCGGCGCAAGCGATGGCTACATCTGGAGAAGGTCGGCGGCTACGTCCTGCTCGACGACGCCGAGGTCACCGCGCTGCGCGAGGACCGGACGGGGACCTGGCGCGACATCGACAAGGGCGCCAACACCAAGGGCACCACGGTGCCGTACACGCGGCGCTACCAGAAGCTGGTCATCGAACACGGGGCCAAGCCGTCGAACGCGAGCTACGCCTACGCCGTCCTTCCCACCGCGTCGGTGCTGGAGACGATCGCCTCGGCCTGGTCGTGGCGTGTGCGGTCCAACACCGCGACCGTGCAGGCCGTCCGGCTGTGGGACGCGACCCTGCTGGCGAACTTCTTCGCCGCGGGCTCCGTCGACGAGGTGTCGGTGTCCGGTCCGGCGTCGGTGGCGCTCGGCCGGACCCGCGACGGCTGGCGGATGGCCGTTTCGGACCCGACGCAGCGGCAGGACGTCCTGCGCGTGACCGTGCGGCGGAAGACCGTCGAGGTGCCGGTGAAGGACACCTTCGGCGCCACGCAGGTCGTCCGCGTTTAGGGGACTTAATGCGATGCGTCAGGTCGGCACCTGTGGGGATTCCCGGCCGCGGTCAATCTCAGGCTGGTCCGTGAAGGGCCCCTTACCTACCTTCAGGGTAGGTAAGGAGGCCTTCACGGCCGGACGCGCCCGCTCCTGCCTCTGACTCGATCGTGCCGACGATCCCCGGCCGACTGTCATTTAGGTCACGTTCTGACCTGAATGGTCCCTACGGTCATCTCATGACCGACATCGAGCAGTTCCGCATCGACATCCCGCAGTCCGATCTGGACGACCTGACCGACCGGCTGGCCCGCACCCGCTGGCCGTCGGCGCTGCCCGGTGCCGAGTGGAGCAGGGGCGTCCCGGTCGCGTACCTCAAGGACCTCGCCGAATACTGGCGAGACGGCTACGACTGGCGCGCGTACGAGAAGCGGCTCAACGACTTTCCGCAGTACACCACGACCATCGACGGACATCGGATCCACTTCCTGCACGTCCGCTCGCCGGAGCCGGACGCGATCCCGCTGATCATGACGCACAGCTGGCCGAATTCGATCGCCGAGTTCCTGAACGTCCTCGGACCGCTCACCGATCCGCGAGCCCACGGCCTCGACCCGTCGCGCGCCTTCCACGTCGTCGCGCCGTCCCTGCCGGGCTTCGGCTTCTCCCCGTTTCCCGAGCCGGCCGACGAGCGGCCGTGGGACATCGCGCGGGTGGCGCGGACCTGGGCGGAGCTGATGAGCCGTCTCGGCTACGAACGCTATGGCGCGCACGGGAACGACGCCGGAGCGCTGGTGACGCCCTGCCTCGCGGTGCACGTGCCCGAGCATGTCATCGGCTCGCACATCACCTCCGGACTCGGCGTGCCGACCGGCGATCCTGCCGAGTTCGAGGGGCTCACCGAACGGGATCAGGCGGATCTCGCGGGACTGTTGGAGCGCTTCGCGGGCGGCAGCGGATACGCGCCGTACCTGTCGAACCGGCCGCAGACGCTCAGTTTCGGCTTCCTCGATTCGCCGGTCGCGCAGCTGGCGTACCTGGTCGAACGGTTCAAGGAGTTCGACGGCTGGCCCGAAGGCGCGGCGCCCGCCGAGCCGATCGACCGCGACCTGCTGCTCACCAACGCGACGCTGTACTGGCTGACCGGGACTGGCGGCACCTCGCTGTGGCCGTACTACGAGGGAGCGGCCGCGATGCCGATCGACCAGACCGTGGTGCCGACCGGCGTCTCCCACGGCGGACCGTCCGCGCTGCGCACGATCGCCACCCGCAAGAACGACATCGTGCGCTGGGCGGATCACGAGAGCCCGAGCCATATGGTCGCGATGGCCGTCCCGGACGACGTGGTGACCGAACTCCGCGAATTCTTCGGAAACCTCGCGAAGTGATGTCGAGCGGTGGTCGTCGGCTCCGACCCAGGGACGAAGCTAAAGTGCGAGCGACCCCATGGAGGAACCTGATGACCACCTCGTTCGAGACCGTGACCTCGGCTGACGGCACCGCGATCGCCTTCGAGCGCACGGGACAGGGCGCGCCGGTGATCCTGGTCGGCGGCGCGTTCAACGACCGGACGACCGTCGCCGGCCTGGCCGCGACACTGGCCCCGCACTTCACCGTGATCGCCTACGACCGGCGAGGGCGGGGCGACAGCGGCGCGGGCGCGGTCTATTCGGTGGAACGCGAGGTCGAGGACCTTGCCGCGCTGGTCGAGCACGTCGGTGGTTCGGCGGCGGTGTTCGGGCACTCGTCGGGTGCCGTGCTGGGGCTGGAGGCGGCGGCCAGAGGCGTCGCCATGACAAGCCTCGCCGTGTACGAGCCGCCGTATGTCGTCGACGACAGCCGTACGCGGCCCGCGCCCGACCTCTTCGACCGCGTCCGGGCATTGATCGCCGACGGCGACCGCGACGGCGCGGCCGAGCTCTTCCTGGTCGAAGGGACGGCCACCCCGGCCGAGGTCGTGAAAGGGATGCGGGACGACGCGTTCTGGACGTGGTTCACCGGACTCGCCCACACACTGCCCTACGACCTCGCGCTCTGCGGTCCCGGAAACGTGCTGCCCGCGGAAAGGCTGGCGAAGATTTCGGTGCCCACGCTGGTCATCGACGGTGGGGAGAGCGACGCCTGGATGCGGGCGGGCAGCCGCGCGGTCGCCGACACGGTCCCCGGCGCGCGGTACGCCACCGTCGAGGGGCAGGACCACGGCGTCCTCCACCAGCCGGACAGCTTGCGCGATCTGCTCAGCGAGTTTTTCGGCTGACAGGCTCGGCCTGTTCGAGCAGTTCGGCCAGCGCGGTCAGTGGCGGGCTGACGTGGCCGGTCCGCCAGACGAGACCGAGCTGACTGGACGCTTCCAGGCCGCGGACCGGGACGTAGCGCAGATCGGTGCGGGTGTGCTGTTCCGTCAACGGACGGCACACCAGCATCGCGTGCATCCCGGACGCCGCCAGCGCCATTCCCTGCTGGACGGTCGTGATCCCCGCGGTCGAGGGAATCGGCGTTCCCGACGGAGTGGCGGGCGGGGTGCGCGCGGCCTTCCAGTAGCCGGGGCCGTCGCCGGCACGGTGGAGCAGGTCGAGTTTCGCGAGATCTTCCCGATCGATCGACTCGCGCTCCGCGATGGGGTGACCGGTTCCGACCATCACGTACTGGTCTTGCGGCGGGAACCGGAAGCCGACCGTGAGCTCGGGTTCGTGGACCGGGAGTTCGGCGATGACGGCGTCGATCTCGCCGTCGAGCACGGCGGTGAACGGTGAGCCGAGCGGGACGTCGTGGGTGTGCACGGCCACGCCGTGCCGATCGCGCAGCGCGCGGAAGATCGAAGTGACCTCCTCGTAGACCATGCCGGTGAACCCGACCCGCAGTTCTTCGACGGCGCCGCGCATCGCCCGCTCACGCGCGCGCTCGAAGGTGCGGAGCAGCGCGCGGTAGGCGGGCCGGATCTCCCTGACGAACTGCGCGCCGACGCGGGTGAGCCCGACCTTGCGGCTGGTGCGCTCGACCAGTCGCGCGCCGACCCGTGTCTCCAGCGTGGCGATGAGCTGGCTCACTCGCGATTGCGAGTAGCCGAGCCGCTCTGCCGTATGCCCGAAATGCAGTTCCTCCGCCAGTGTGAGCAGGCATTCGATCTGCTGCAGATGCGCTTGGTGCATGGTCGGAAGCGCGTCACCCATACTCGGACGATAACACCGGATCGATGAGCCTGACTCATCGATCGATGAGGAAAGCGTCGTTGTTCCGGGTGCCGCGCGGTGATGGGCTGGACGGCATGAGTTCCTTTGTCTCTCACCCGGATCCGGTCCTTTCGGAGCGGACTTCCCTGCCGCGATGGGCCGCCGTCGGCGTGCTGACGCTGAGCACGTTCCTGGTGGTGACCTCCGAGATGCTGCCGGTCGGGATGCTCACCCCGATGGCGGACGGTCTCGGTGTCTCCGCGGGCGCGACCGGTCTCAGCCTGACCGTCACCGGTCTGGTTTCGGCGGTCACCGCTCCCGTGGTGCCGCGGCTGCTCGGGGATCTCGACCGCCGCCGGGTGCTGGCCGCGGCCGTGGCGGTGCTGGCCGTCGGCAACGGGCTGACCGCGATCGCCGTCGATTTCGGGCTGCTCATGGTCGCGCGGATCGTGCTCGGTGTCGGTATGGGCGCGGTCTGGGGGATGGCTTCTGCCGTGGCCGTCAGGCTGGTCACGGCTCGCGACAGCGCACTGGCGGTTTCGTTCACCGTCGGGGGCGTCGCCGTCGCCTCGGTGCTCGGAGTGCCGTTGGGCACGTTCGTGGGGAACGCTTTCGGCTGGCGCGCGGCCTTCTGGTCGCTCGCGGTGTGCGCGTCGCTGCTCGTTCCCGCCTTGCTGCTGGCCTTGCCCGAGCTACGCCGTCCCGTGGTCGTCGAAGGGACCGGCACCGGACGGCACCGCTCGTTGTTCCGTCCCGCCGTGGTCACCGGCCTCGCCGTGGTGGTGCTGCTGGTGACCGCGCACTTCGCCGCGTACACCTATGTGCGTCCGGTCCTCGAAGAACTGCCCCGGATGCCGGCGGGCGCGATCGCGTCGCTGTTGCTCGTCTACGGTGTGTTCGGGCTGATCGGCAACTTCGTGGCCGGAGCCGCGGCCGGGCGCAGGCCTCGGCCGACCGTGCTGCTACTGGCGTCCGGTATCGCGGTCGCGCTCGGGCTTCTGGCGCTTTTCGGCGCCTCCACGCTCATCGCCTGGGTCGCGATCGCCCTCTGGGGGATGGCCTACGGCGGACTGTCGGTCGGCGCGCAACTGTGGATGACCGCCCTCGCGCCGGATCGCGTCGAGCACGTCACCGGTCTCTACGTCGGCGTGTTCACCGGTTCGATCGCCCTCGGCGCTTTCGTCGGCGGCCTGGTCGTCGAGGGGGCGGGTGTCGTGCCGTTGCTGTGGAGTACGGCGGCGCTCGCCCTGGTCTCCCTGCTGGTGGGTTCGGTGGGCAGGCCCATCGCGGCGTAGTGGTCTCGTGCGGCGCGGGTCTGCCCCAACCCGGCCAGCGCGCGGGCTTCCTGCAGCCGGTAGCCGATCCGCCTCGCCGTTTCCAGCGCGAGCCGGTGCTGCCCGAGGCCCGTCGTCGTCTCGCCGACCGCGAGGCAGGCGGTTCCGAGGCTGTTCGCCGCCATGGCCAGCAACAGCGGATGGTTGAGCCGGGTGAGGATCGCGCACGCGCGTCCGGCCTGCTCACGCGCGTCGCCCGGACGATGGGCGAGCAGCAGGGCGTCGGCGAGGTCGATCCGGCTCCACGCCTCGCCGAACAGGTACCCGAGCTCCCGCGATGAGTCGATCGAACGCTCGATGGTCGCGAAGGCTTCGTCGAAGTGGCCGAGCCGGGCGAGGACGAGGCCGAGCTGGGCCGAACTCAGGATCGTGCCGCGGTCGTCCTCGCGCAGCGCCACCGACCGCCGGGCCGACTCCAGCGCGTCGGCCAAGTCGCCGAGGACCTCCTGCGTGTTGCTGAGGTTGGTCCACAGCGTCGCGGCGGCGTCGGTGTTGCCGTCCGCGACAGCCAGGCCGTCCCGGTAGAACCGGATCGCTTCGGCGTAGTGGCCGAGCATGCTGTGCAGGGCGCCCGCCCGGGACAGCGCGATCGCTTCGGCCGCGCGATCGCCGGATCTCCGGACGACGTCCAGCCGCTCCATGGCGCAGTCCATCCCCTCGGTGAGCCGCCCGTTCTCCCAGAACGCCAGGGTGAGGCTCGCCAGGCTCAGCTGGACCGCGTGCGGATCCCCGATCCGGCGGGCGGCGGCGACCCCGGTCCGCGCCACGGCGAGCAGCTCGTCGAGATACCCGCATTCCCGAAGGTTTTCCGTGGTGTCCTCGGCGATCCGCCAGGCGTACTCGTCGAGACCGGTGTCGAGCGCGTGGCGCGTCACCGCGACCAGGTTCGCCCGCTCCTCGCGGTACCAGCCGGGGCCGCCGCCGTCGCGATAGTGATCGAGCAGCCTGGTCATCGCCGGACCCGATTCCTCGTCGCGCGCGACGGTGCGGGCGTGCTCGGCGATCAGGTCGTGGAACGCGTAGCGGCCGAGCGCGGGCTGCCTGAGCAGGTGGGCGTCGAGCAGGTCCTCCAGCAGCCGTTCGGCCTCGTGCTCGCCGGTACCGGCCAGCGCGGCCGCCGCGGGTACCCCGATGTCGGTGCCGGGATTCCGCCCCAGCAAACGGAACATGCGCTGCTGCGCGGTGTCGAGCTCCCGATAGGACAGTGCGAACGCCGCGGCCACGTCGCGTCCGCCGACCTTCAGCTCGGCCAGCCTGTCGTGTTCGGATCCCAGCCGTTCGGCCAGGGTCTCCACGGTCCATTGCGGACGATTCTGCAACCGGGCCGCCGCGATCCGGATCGCCAGCGGCAGGTTCCCGCACAACGCGGCCACGCCCGAGCCGGGTCGTCCGGACGCCGCCGCGAACAGGGCGCCCGCCTGTTCGTCCGGCAGGACTTCGAGACTGATCGACGCGGCACCGTCGACCGCGGCCAGCCGGCGCCTGCTGGTGACCACGAGCGCGACCGTGGCGGAACCCGGCACCAATGGTCTGAGCTGTTCGGCGCTCGCGGCGTTGTCGAGCACCACGAGCAGTGACCGGCCCGCCGTTCGGGCGCGCCAGAGCTCGGCCCGCCGCTCCACGCCGCCGGGGAGCCTGCTCGCCGGGATGTCCAGCTGGCCGAGCAGGGCTTCGAGCGCGGCCTCGGGCGAGAGCGGTTCACGGGCGGGGGAATGCCCGTGCAGATCCACGAACAGCTGCCCGTCGGGGAAATCGGCGGCGAGCCGGTGCGCGACGTGGACGGCGAGCGAGGTCTTGCCGACGCCGGCCATCCCGTCGACGGCCACCGGGCGGCCGAGCCGGATGGTGTCGAGCAGACGGCCGATCTCGGCTTCCCTGCCGGTGAAATCCGGGACGTCGTAAGGGAGGAAGCACCGGGTCTTGCCGTACTCCGGCTCGTCGCGGAGGATCCGCTCGTAGAGTTCGCGCAGCTTCGGCCCGGGTTCGATCCCGAGTTCCTCCACCAGCCGCGTCCGCGCCTGCCGGTAGACGTTCAGCGAGTCGGCCTGCCTGCCCTGCTGGTGCAGCGCGCGCATGAGCAGCCCGGCGAACGGCTCCCGGAGCGGGTGGTCGGCGACCAGCGCCGTCAGTTCGGCGACGGTGTCCTCCCCGGCGGAGATCTCTTCGTCGAGGCAACGCTCCACAACGGACAGACGACGCTCGTCGAGTTCTTCGGCCTCGCCGCGCAGCGCCATACTGTCCACACCGGACAGAGCCGGGCCGTGCCAGCACCCGAGTGCTTCACGGAACTCGCCGCGCGAGACGTGCTCCTCGAACGTGCGCAGATCGAAGGGGCGCGGGCGCAGGACGAAGCCCGGGCCTTCGGCGGTCAGGACGTCGTCGTCGGCGCCCTCGGCGACGAGTGCGCGTTTCAGCGCGGTGGTGAGATTGCGGATCTGCCGGGTGGCCGTGGCGGGCGGATCCTCGTCCCAGACGACGTCCACCAGCCGGGAGACCGAGACGACGCGATCGGCGCCGAGCAGCAGCGCGGCCAGGATCCGCTCCTGCCGTGAGCCCGCCAGCTTCAGCGCCCGCGCGCCGCCGCGGACCTGCACCGGACCCAGTATCCGAAACTCCATCGCACCCCCTTCCGCGAGGTTAACCGGCCGCCCGCCCGCGCCGGTGCGGAAGTGATGCAGCTGTGATGCGCCGTCCGGCGAACCTGCTGAGGACGGAATACGGGACGTGATGAGGAGAACCCATGCGCAAGCGGTATTACGCGGCGTTGGCCGGGCTGGTCGTGGCCGCGGCGGGAATCGGCGTGCCCGCCGCGGCGGTGGCCAGTGACCAACGGGCGGAGACGGAGCGGCAGGTCTGTCAGCGCGCGTTCGACCGCGCGGTCTGGGAGGACATGGACAGCTTCAACAAACGCGACGAGGCCCGCTACCGGGCGATCATCCACCAGAACATGGTCACCATCGGCCGTAAGGGCCAGACGATCATCGGCTACGACGCCAACGTGGACCCGGTGGTCGATGTGCAGTTCAAGCTCCCGTACGAGTGGAGCATGCCGTGGACGGTGACCCACACCGTCGTCGAGGACTGCAAGATGGGCTACGCGATCCTCGACGCCTACTACAAGGCTCCGTCGCAGAACATCGACCGGCACTACACGATCAGCCTGACGCTGGTGCGTGAGCACGGCAAGTGGCTGGTCATCAAGGACACCGTGACCGACGTGCTGCCCTGAGGGAGGTCGTGAGTGGTAAGGACGGTTCTAACCGTCCTTACCACTCACGAGGTGACCCTAGGGTTTCCGGCCCACCCCGGCGTACGGCAACGCGTTGATCTCCGGGTCCTCGGACATGTCGCCGGCTCCCTGGGGGTTCCACATCGCGCAGCCGACGACGCCGGGCTCGACGACGTCGAATCCGTCGAAGAACGAAAGCACCTCGTCGTGGGTCCGGGGGATGGGGTCGTTCTGGGTGCTCTTGTACGCCTCGATGGCCTCGTCGAGGCCGCTCGAGTTCGCGTCGGCGGCGACGTGCGAGATGGCGAGGAAGCTGCCGGGGGCGATTCGCTCCCGATAGCGGGCCAGTATCGCGTGCGGATCCCATGAGTCCGGCACGAAATGCAGCAGCAGCAACATGAACAGGCCGACCGGCTGGTCGAGGTCCAGCAGTTCCTTCGTTTCGGGAGCGTCGAGGATGTCGTTGACGTCGCGGAGGTCGGCCTGGATCGCCGCGCACCGGTCGTTGCCGCGCAGCAGCAGTTTGGCGTGGGCCACGGCGACGGACTCGCGGTCGACGTAGACCACCCGGCAGGACGGGTCGATCCGCTGGACGATCTCGTGGAGGTTGCCGACGGTCGGGATGCCGGAGCCGATGTCGAGGAACTGCCGCACGCCCGCGTCCACCATGTGCAGCGCGGCGCGCCGGAGGAACGCCCGGTTGAGGCGGGCCGCGTCGCGGATCCCTGGCATGATCTTCAGGATCTGCTCGCCGAGAACACGGTCGGCCTGGAAGTTGTGGTCGCCGTTGAGCCAGTAGTCGTAGACTCGGGCGGGATTCGGCACGGTCGTGTCGACCTCGGGGGGTACCCAGCTCAGGTTCGAAGTCACCGTCGTCGCCGCCGTTCGGTTGGGATCCGTTGGGGCACAGGAGTCTAGCGGGCTCACGGGAACTGGCCGCCATCGTCCGATCGTGTGGATGTCCGACGGCGGAGCCGTCTTCGCGGCCTCGTGGCCCTAAAGTGGCTGGGTTCAGCGCCCAGTCACCGGGGAGACGAGCACGATGGCACCACCTCCGGACGTCGCCGTCGCACCAGGCCGGTGGCCGCTGCTGGGACATACCGTGCCGATGCTGCGTGATCCGGTGAAACTGTTGTCCTCACTGCGATCGCACGGCGACGTCGTGCGGCTCGACTTCGGCCCGATGCCGGTCTACCTGGTCACCACGCCGGAACTGGCCTGGCGGTTGCTCGCCGTCGACGCGGCGAAGTTCGACAAAGGCATCGTGTTCGACAAGATGCGGCCGTTGTTCGGCGACGGGCTCGCGACCTCCAACGGAGCCTTCAACCAGCGGCAACGACGGATGATGCTGCCCGCCTTCCAGCGAAGCCGTATCGCGCTCTACGCCGAGACGACGATGACGAAGGTCGCTGTAGACCTTGCGGACGCGTGGAAACCGGGCGAGGTGGTCGAATTCGACCGGCGCATGCAGGATCTCGCGCTGACCGTCTCCGGGCGCACGCTGTTCTCCACCGAACTCGGCGACGACGCGCTCACCGAGATCCAGCGGTCGATCCCGATCATGTTGAAGTACGTCATGGTCAGGGCGTTCTCGCCGAAGTTCGTGGAACGCCTGCCGATCCCGGCCAACCGCGAGTTCGACGCGGCGGCCGCACGCCTGCGGCGGGTCATCGGCGACGCCGTCGTCCGGGCGCGCGAGAAGGGCGGCGATCAGGGCGACCTGCTGTCGATGTTGTTGCTGGCCGAAGACGACGAGACCGGCGAGAAGATGACCGACCGTCAAGTAGAGGACGAGGTCATCACGATCCTCACCACCGGCGCCGAGACGACGGCCGTCGCGCTCGCGTGGTTCTTCCACGAAATCGGGGCGCGGCCGGAGATCGAGCGCCGCTTCCACGCGGAGGTCGACGAGGTGCTGGCAGGCGGGCCCGCGCGGTTCGAACACGTGCCGCGCCTGGTCTACACGCAGCGGATCATCAACGAGGTCGTCCGCCGCACCCCGCCGGTGATCCTGATGCGGCGGGCGCGCGAGGACGTCGAACTCGGCGGCGTGCGCGTCCCCGCCGGTACCGAGGTCGCGGTCAGCCAGCACACGCTGCACCGCGATCCGCGCTGGTTCCCCGATCCCGGCCGCTTCGATCCGGATCGCTGGGAGCCGGAGCGCGCCGCGGAGGTACCGAAGGGCGCGTTCATTCCCTTCGGCGCCGGAGCCCGGCTGTGCCCCGGACATCAGTTCGCACCCACCGAGATCGCGTTGGTGGCGGCGACGATCGGCGCCCGGTGGCGGATGGAACCGGTACCGGGTGTGAAGGTCTTTCCCAAGATCAAAGCGACGATGCAGCCGAACCGGTTGCCGATGATCGCGCGGCCGAGAACCTCGGGCTGACGGTGAGCGTCCGATCACCCCGTGTAGGGTTCATGCTCCTTCCGAGCGTCCCGATTCCGGAGAGGGTTCTGTGAGAATGCCGCTCAAACTGGCCACGGCGGTGGCCGCCTGCTGCGTGCTCCTCGGTGGTTTCCTGGTCGCGGCCCCGGCCGAAGCCGTCGACGTCCGCTGTTCCGATCTGGATCTGCCGGTCACCGGCCCGCTCGGCGAACCCGCCACGGTCCACGGCCGGCTCTGCCTGCCCGGCGGTCCGGCACCCGGCGCGGTGCAGTTGCTGGTGCACGGCGGTACCTACAACAGCGCCTACTGGGACCTGCCCTACGACCCGGATCGCTATTCGTACCAGCGGGACATGGCCAAGCACGGTTACGCGACCTTCGCCGCGGACCAGCTCGGTACGGGCGGGAGCAGCAAACCGCCCAGCCTTCCGCTCCTGCTGCCGGTGCTGGCGCGCTCGATGCACGAGGTGATCGGCCATCTGCGCGCGGGCCGGGTCGGCGGCACGCCGTTCGAGAAGGTCGTGATCGTCGGGCATTCGGTCGGTTCCGGCATCGTCGCGGCCGAGGCTTCGACGTATCAGGACGTGGACGGCGTGATCCTCACCGGAATGACGCATCTGCCATCGGTCCCCGCGCTGACCTTCGGGGTGCTCTTCGGCCTCCAGCCCGCGTTCACCGACGGGAAACTCGGTTCGCTCGGCAGCGATCCGCTGTATTTCACGACGAAACCGGGAGCACGTGCCGGACTGTTCTACGCGACGGAAAATGCCGACCCCCGGGTCATCGAAGCCGACGAGGCGACGAAGGATCAGGTTTCGGTCCCGGGAATGGGAACGGTCGCCGTGTTCGGGATCGTGCTGCCCGCGACGAAAGCGATCCGGGTGCCGGTTCTCCAGGCGGTCGGCTCGAAGGACATCCTGTTCTGCGGCCTTTTCGCGCTTCGGGACTGCTCGAGCGGCGAGACGCTGCGCCCGGCGGAAGCGCCGTTCTACCGGCCTGAGGCACAGCTTTCCACGTATGTTCTGTCCGGTGCCGGACATTCGCTGGCCTTACACCGCAACGCGTCCGAATATCGGGACGCCACCCGCGTTTGGCTGAGGGACAAGGTGGGAGTTGCAGTACCGTAGGGTGACCACCCGATTGGATGATCGGCGAACCGTGAGTACGGTTAGAGAATCGTGGAAGATGGTTCTCCACCACGGAATACGAAAGCGACCCCAGGACCGGCGGACGTGACTGCCCCACTTTCGGACGGCGAAGAGTTCCCCGTATCGCCGGACGCCCCGAAGAGAACTTCATCCTCCGCATCCCCGAAGCGGAAGAACACCGCGCCGACCCGCGCCACGCTGGCCCGCAAGTGGGCTTACCTGGTCACCGGTACGGCGTATCTTCCGTATACCCACGCGCAGATCGAAGAGCATTTCGCCGCTCTGCTGGACGAGGTCTTCGCGGCGGTGCTGAGCGAAGACGCCGAGCCCGCGCAGGCCGCCGAAGCCGGCGCGCGGCTCGTCGCGCTCAGATGCGTCGGCCCGGACAGCCTCCGTCGCACGATGGAGGTGCTCGGCAAGGGGCTCTTGCACGAGCCGGAGTTGCGGAGCGTGAAGTCGCTCCCCGAACGGGTACTGCAGGTGCTCGGCGCGCTCGCGGCCGGTTATGGCGAGGCGTTGCGCGAGAGCATCCAGACACAGCAAGAGGATCTGAGCCGCACCCTGGTCACGCTCGAACGCGAGACCCGGCGCGAACTGGTGCTGACCCAGGCACGTTTCGAACAGCTCTTCACCGGTTCGGCCACCGGCGTGGCCGTCACCAGGGTCGACGGCCGCGTCCAGCGGGTGAACCCCGCGTTCGCCGAAATGCTGAACCGGCCCGTCGCGGACCTGACCGGGCTCAACCTCTACGACCTCGTGCATCCGGACGACGCCGAGGGACTGCGCGAGGGCTACCGGAAGCTGCTCGAAGGCGAGAGCCAGCGGCTCGAGCTGTCGCGAAGACTCGTAGCCGAGGACGAGGAACCGACGTGGGCCGGTTTCTCCGGCGCTGTCATCCGCGACCCGGCTGGCGAGGCCCAGCAGCTGGTCACCCTGGTCGACGGGGACACGGACGTCTCGTTGCTGCAGCGGCAGCTGAGCCGTCAAGCCCTGCACGACCCGCTGACCGGCCTGCCGAACCGGCAGTGCTTCGGAACGCGCCTGGAACGGGCACTGCAGCACGCCGACCCGTCCTTCGGCGTCACCGTCTATCACCTCGACCTGGACGGTTTCTCCCTGATCGCGGGCGGGCTCGGCCAGAAACAGAGCGACGACCTGCTGAAGAACGTCGCCGCGAAGCTGCGGGCCGTCGTCGGCGGCGAGGACGCGCTCGTCGCCAGGATCGGCGGCGACGAATTCGGCATCCTCATCCAGAACACCGCGGCCAGCCCGGACGTCGCCACCGTCATCGGCATGATCAACCAGGAGCTCTCCGAACCGGTCTACCTCGAAAGCGGCAGCGGGGTGGCGGTCTCGGCCTGCGTCGGGGTCGTGCACCGGCCACCGAGAGACATCGCGCCGAACGAGCTGCTGCGCGTCTCCGGAATGACGCTGCGCCGGGCGCAGGCCAACGGCTACCGTCAGTGGGCGCTGTCCGATTCCGTTCTCGACATCAGGGAACGGCACGAGTTCGGCTTGGCCGTTTCCATGGCGGGTGCCTGGGAGACCGGCCAGATCGAGGTCGGCTTCCGGCCGCTGACCTGGCTGGCGGACAGCAGGCCGGCGGGTATCGAGGCGAGGCTCGCGTGGAACCACCCGCGCCACGGCCGGATCGGTCACGACACCTGCGCCCGCTTCGCCGACGAGACCGGTCTCATCACGCCACTGGGCGAATGGCTCATCCGCATCGCCTGCGAGGAGTCGGACGACAGGCTCCCGATGGTCGTGGGACTGACCCCGCACCAGGCCGCCGATCCCGATCTCGTCGGGTCGGTGCGGACCATCCTGACCGCGACCGGAGTCGGGCCGTCACGGTTGCGGCTGGGCTTCCCCGTCGGCGCGGTGCTCGCCGAACTCGGCGAGACGGTCGACAACCTGCATCTCCTCGCCGAGATCGGCGTGGACGCGGAACTGCAGGACTTCGGCGCGGCCGGTGACGTCGTCTGCCTCGTCGACGTACCCGTGCGGACGGTCCGGATCGCGGCCCGGCTGGCGGAGCGGCGGACGGAACCACTGGCGGAACGTTCGCTGCGGAACCTCATCGACACCGCGACCATGGCGGGCGCGACGGTGATCGCGGACGGGATCGACTCGACCGGCGACGCCGGATGGTGGCAGAACGCCGGTGCCCACATCGGAGCCGGAAGGTATTTCGGCTAGGCCGATCTCGTGTGCTCGGAGCCGTAACTCGCGTGCTTGGAGCCGTAACTCGCGTGCTTGGAGCCGTAACTCGTGAGTTCCGCCTCCAAGCACGTGAGTTCCGGGTTTGAGCACACGAGTCACGATTTCGGTTAGGCCGTTTGCCGCAGCCGAAGGCGCTAAGTTACCCGAGGGTTGACGTTCGCGGGCGGATTGGGCAACATCCCAGGTCCTCACCCCGCACCTCGGAGGCATGCACATGCAGGTAGGCCCGAGGCGTGGCGGGCGTTTCAACGCGCCCGTCGTCGTCTTGAGCCTGTTGCTGGTGATCGCGCTCGGTGCCTGGTGGGGCGTGGACTATCTGCGGGCCCGGTTGGCGGGCAACGGTTGTGACGCCCTGACGCCGGTCGAGATCACCGCGGCGCCCGACGTGGCACCGGTGCTCACGCGGCTCGCGAAGACCGTGCCGCAGGAAGAATGCTTCAGTGTCAACGTGACCGCGCGCGAGTCGGCCGAAGTCGCCGATCTGCTCGGGACCACCGCCTCCGGCGGGCCCGACGTCTGGGTTCCCGAGTCGAGCACGATGTTGTCGCAAGCCAGGGACGCCGGCGCGTGGAACCTGCCGGAATCCGGTCAGTCGGTGGCGAATTCCCCGGTGGTGCTGGGACTTCCCGACGAAACCGCGCGGCGGTTCGGCTGGCCGGGGAAGGCGCCTTCCTGGCAGGAGATCCTCGACGGCTCCCTGGTCGGGATCCCGGACCCGGCGCGCGATCCGCTCGGCGTCGGCACCCTGCTCGCCCTGCGGAAGGTGACCGAGAAGGAGCCCGATCCGGCCGCGGCCTTCACCGCCGCCATGCGGAAGCTGAACCCCGCGCCGGGCCAGGCCCCGGCGGCTGCCCCGGCGACCGAACAGGCGGTACTCGCACGGAATCTGGTCGCCGCGTACCCCGGTGTCCCGGTGCAGGGGTTCGACTACCCGTATGTCGTGCTGCCCAAGGCATCCGAAGCGTCGCGGACCGCGGCGGAACGTTTTCTGCGGCTGCTGCTCGATCCGCTCGCCGGGAGCATCTTCGCCGACGAAGGATTCCGGGCGCCCAGCGGTCAGTTCGCCGTGCCGCGGGCGCAGGACAGCCGGACCGACCCGGCGCCGCATCCGCCGGGACCGCCGCCGGTGACCGACCTGTACGCCGCGCTGCAGGCCTGGGCCGGGACGAACCTGAGCGCCCGGGTCCAGGTGCTGCTCGACGTCTCCGGTTCGATGGCCGCCTCCGTGCCGGGTACGGGGAAGAGCCGGATGGAGCTCACCCTGCAGGCCGCGACGCAGGGGCTCGGGCTCTTCAAGCCCTCCACGGAGCTGGGGTTGTGGCTGTTCTCGACCAAATTGGACGGTGACAAGGACCATCGGATCCTGTTGCCGATGAAGACGATCGCCGAGCAGAAGTCGTCGGGCGGGGTCGAGCGGCTGCAAGCCGTGCGGCCGAAAGCCGGTGGCGCGACCGGGCTCTACGATTCGATCCTCGCCGCGTACCAGAACGCCAGGCAGAACTGGAAACCCGGCCGGATCAACCTGGTCGTCGTCCTCACCGACGGGCGCAACGAGGACAGCGAGACGATCGGGCTGCCGCGGCTGCTGGAGGAACTGGGCGAACTCCAGGACCCGAGGAAACCGCTGCCCGTCATCGGGATCGGCATCGGGCCGGATATCGACGCGTCCGAACTGCGGCGGGTTTCCACCGCCACCGGCGGGGATTCGTTCACCACCCCCGATCCGAGGAAGATCTCGGACGTCTTCTACCAGGCGTTGAGCAAGATCATGTGCCAGCCGCCGACCTGCAAGAATTGAGGCGACCCGTGGCTCTCCGGGGGAAAAGACCTTCGCCGGTCACCTTGGCCGCGTTCGCCGCCGGTGTGATTCCGTTCGTGCTGCACGCGTGGGCCGCCCTGCACGGCAGCCTCGCACAAGACGATTTCGTCATCACCTACCACGCCGCGAAGTCGGGCCCGTTCGACTTCGGCTACTTCTTCCAGGATTACCACGGCCATCTCGCGCCGGGCGGATTCCTGCTCGCCGACGTGCTGACCGCGTGGGCGCCCCTGAACTTCGCCGCGCTGATGGCGCCGGTCCTGGTGATGCAGGCGGCGTCCTCGGTGCTGTTGTGGGCGATACTCGTGCGCTGCTTCGGGCGCCGGTGGGGGATTCTCGTCCCGTTCACGATGTTCACGACGTCGACCTTGCTGCTCGTCCCGACGTTGTGGTGGGCGTACGCCATCCAGATCGCGCCCGTACTGCTGGCCGCCACCGCCGCCCTCCACGCGCACATGCGGTATCTCGCCGACGGCGGGCGCTGGGCGATCGCCACCATTGCCTGGACCGTGTTCGGGCTGGCCTTCTACGAGAAGGCCGTGTTCATCCCGGTGCTGATCGCCGGGATCACCGTGTTGCTCGGCATTTCCCTGCGCCGTCACCTCGTGCTGATGGGTGTCCTCGCCGCCGTCCTGGCGGGCTACGCCGTCGTTTTCCTGGCCTTGACCACGAGCCAGGTCGGGCAAGGCGGCGGTGCGGTCACCGTCGGCACGGTCGCGGACATGACGGGCCGGATGCTCGGTGACACCCTGATCCCCGGACTCGTGGGCGGGCCTTGGTCGGGCCCGGGGCCCGGGGCGACGTTCGCCGCTTCACCCGTGGCGGTGCGGATTCCACTGCTCCTCCTGGCCGTCGTGGTGCTGGTCGCCGGGATCCGCGTGGGCGGGCTCCGGGCCAAGAAGGCGTGGCTGCTGCTGGGGCTGGTGTTCGTGGCGGACATCGGGCTTTCGGCGGCCACCCGGCTCACCGAGGTCGGCCCGGAACTGGGCAGCGATCCCCGCTACGTCGCCGATCTGGCGCTCGTCGTCGTGCTGTGTCTCGCTTTCGCCTTCCTGGAACCGAGACCGCTCGACCGGCCTTCGGATATCGTGCCGTCCGCGGCGAAACGCCCGATCGCCCTGGCGCTGTGCCTCGCCCTGCTCGCGAGTTCCGCCGTGGGGTTCTCCCGGCTGGCGCCCGGACTGCGGTTCGACCACTCCCGTGAGTTCCTCGCCAACGCGCGGGCCTCGATCGAACGGGACCCCGATCTCGTGCTGTTCGACACGGCTGTGCCGAACGACGTCCTGCACGGCTGGTTCGGCGAAAACGCCCGCACGTCACGGGTGGTGGGGCTGATCCCGGGCTTCCTGTTCGACCAGCCGACGAGCCGGATGTCCCTTTTGGACGATGCGGGCACCGCGCGGACGATCACCGGTGTGGAACCGGTTTCCCGCGGCGTGCCCGGCCCGGTGGCGGGCTGCGGGTACACCGTCGGGGAACACTTGGTCCGCGTTCCGTTGGACACGCCGGTTCTCGGTCGCCACCTGCTGCGGATCGACTATTTCACCTCGGACGGCGGCGAAGGGTTCGTGGACCGCGACGGAATCCGCGTGCCGGTGTGGTTCCAACCCGGCCTGCACACGATGTATCTGCCGATCGAGGGCCTGTTCGACAAGATCGGCTTTCAGTTGTCCGCCAAGGGTGCTCCCGTCTGTCTCGCGAAGGTCGACGTCGGCAAGCCGCTCACTCAGTAGGGGTCGTACGGGCTGTCGTGGCCGAAGACCCTGGCAACGGGCGCCAGCCGGAGCCGCAGCAGGACCTTGATCCCGACGTTGCGCAGGAACCACGGCATCTGGGCGAGCACGCGCAGTCTGTCCTTGAGCGACGGTGGGGAGAGCCGGAACCGGGCCAGCGACGTCGCGCGGTCGAGATAGGTGTAGCGCCGTCCGAAGAGGACTTTCGCGATGGTGCCGAGGGTGACGCCGATCGACGAAAAACAGTCGTGGACCAGGATTTCCCGGCCATCGGCCAGGTTGGCCGACCAGCGCAGGTCGTCGGTGTAGGTCCAGTAGTCGTGTTTGCCGTCGATGTAGAGCAGCTGGATCGGACGGTCCCAGGTCGGGCGGAGTTTCGTGCTGTACTCCGCCACGAGCTCCACGACGTCCTCGACACCCGCCTTTCTCAGGTTCGCCTCGAACCGTTGGCGTGTCGGCGATCCGCCGAACAGGCGGCCGTCGACGAACGGGTCGACGGCGACCACCCGCGCGCCGACCGTGCGGGCGGCACTGGCGAGCACGATCGTCGAACGGCCCTGGTGGCTGCCGATTTCGACGATCAGTTCGCCTTCGGACAGGCGGCGGGCCGCGTTCCATAAGGCCAGGCCCTGATCGCGGGTCATCCAGCCTTTGACCGGCTCGGCGAGCGACCACGCTTCTTCGAAACCGTCCGTCAGGGGTCTTTGCTTCTGCGTGATGACGCACCTGCTCAGGTCGCGGGGACGAATGGGTAGGCGCATAGTAGCCACGTTTCCGCCTAGTATCTACCGGATGGTAACCCCCGGGGCGCTCGTGAAACGGCCGAGCACGTGGATCGTGCTGGCGCTGACCGTGCTGTCCTTTGTGCAGCGTCCCGGCAGGACGACCTTCGACACGAAACTCGATCTCGCCGTGGATCCGCTCGCCTTCCTCGGCAGGGCGCTGCACCTGTGGAATCCCCAGGCGACGGCGGGGGAGTTGCAGAACCAGGCATACGGCTACCTGTTCCCGATGGGACCGTTCTTCGCGCTGTGCCAGGCGGTCGGGATCCCGGTGTGGATCGCGCAGCGGTTGTGGTGCGCGATCCTGCTCTCGGTCGCCTTCGGGGGCGCCCTGCTGGTGGCCCGCGCGCTGAAAATAGGGAACGAACGGACTCGGCTGATCGGAGCAGTCGGTTACGCCCTCGCGCCGAGGATGGTCACCGAAATCGGTTCGCTGTCCTCGGAAATGCTGCCGGCCGTCCTGCTGCCGTGGGTGCTGCTGCCGCTGATCCTCGCCGACCGCATCGGCTCGCCGCGCCGTGCCGCCGGGTTGTCCGCGCTCGCCGTGCTGTGCATGGGCGGGATCAACGGCGCGATGGTCGTGATGGCGCTCGTGCTCCCGGGGTTGTGGTTGCTGACCCGGAAATGGCGGAGCACACACGTCGCGCTGGTCATCTGGTGGTTCGTCTTCGTCGTCGGCGTGGTGCTGTGGTGGTTCCTGCCGCTGGTGCTGCTCGGCCAATACAGCCTGCCGTTCCTCGACTACATCGAATCCGCGACCAACACCACGGCGCCGATGTCGTTGTTCGAGGTGCTGCGCGGCACGAACCAGTGGGTCGCCTACGTCGTGCAGGGCACGCCGTGGTGGCCGTCGGGCTGGGCGCTGATCGACAATCCCGTGCTGATGGCGGCCACCGGGCTGGTGGCCGCGGTGGGGCTGCTCGGCCTCGCGCGGCGTGGCCTGCCCGAACGGCGTTTCCTGGTGCTCGGCGTCCTGACCGGGCTGACGCTGCTGACCGTCGGCTATGTCGGGACGCTCGACAGCCCGCTGGCGGAACCGGTGCGGCATCTGCTCGACGGCCCGCTCGCGCCGTTGCGGAACGTGCACAAGTTCGAACCGGTGCTGCGACTGCCGTTGATGCTGGCGTTCGTCCACGGCATCACGAGCGCCGCGCCCGCGCTGCGCCGGAATCTGCGGCCCGCGCTGGGCGCCTTGCTGGTCGTGGCGATGGCCGCACCGGTGTGGTTGCTGACGTTGCGGCCAGGACCGGGCTGGGACGAAGTGCCGGGATATTGGTACGACGCCATGGGCTACGTCGCCAAGACCGACGCGACGGCACGTACCCTGCTGCTGCCCGCGACCGGGTTCGGCGAGTACGACTGGGGCCGCACGGTGGACGAACCTGCGCAGGCCATCGCGGACAGTCCGTGGGCGGTGCGGAATCAGGTCCCGTTGGGCTCGGAAGGCAACACCCGCCTGATGGACTCCATCGACGCGGCGTTGGCCGACGGCAGAGGGGATCCCGGGCTCGCGGCGCTGCTCGCGCGATCGGGCTACCGGTTCCTGGTGCTGCGCGGCGACATCGACCGCGCCAAGGTCGGCGCGCCCGATTTCACGACGTTGCGCGCCGGGCTGGCCGGGTCACCGGGGATCGAGAAGTCGGCCCAGTTCGGGCCGCTGGAGATCTTCGAGGTGAAACGGCCGGTGCCGCTCGTCACCGCGACGTCCGCGAAGGACGTCCCGACGGTGAGCGGCGGTCCGGAGAACCTGCTGCCGCTGATGAACTCCGGGCAGCTCGACCCCGGCACGCCGACGGTGCTGACCGGGGACGGTGGTTCGCCGACCGGGCCGCGGCTGGTCACCGACGGGCTGCGTCGCGCCGAACGCAACGTCGGCGGCGTGCGGGACAACCTGAGCCAGACCCTGACCGCCGGGGAATCCGCGCGGCAGCGACGAGCCGCCCTGGACGTGCTGCCGTTCCCCGGCGAGCAGCACCAGACCGTGGCCGCGTACCGGGGGATCCGTTCGGTCGACGCGTCGACGGCGGCTTCGTTCGCGGACGCGTTCGGCGGTTCGGACCCGAGCCATCAGCCGTTCGCCGCGCTGGACGGGGATCCACGCACCGCTTGGCATTCGTCGAGTTTCACCGGCCCGATCGGCGAGTGGCTCGAAGTCGAACTCGACACCCCGCGGCTGGTGAACTCGGTCGATCTCGCGATGGTCGACGACATCCGCGTCGGCTGGCCGCCGACCCGGATCCGGATCACCACGGACAACGGTTCCGTCGATCACCAGGTCGTCCGGGGCGCGGGGGCGCATACCTACCCGGCGCCCGCGGGGGTGACGCGCAAGGTGCGGATCACGTTGCTGTCGCTCGTGGTCGGCAGGCAGGACGGCAACGTCGGGATCTCGGAACTGAAGATCCCCGGCGTCGACCCGCAACGCGCGCTCGAAGTCCCCGCCGACCTCGGGCCTGGCCCTGCGCCGGGCTTCGCGTTCACCAGGGGCGCGCAACCGCGTTACGCGTGCGTGCCCGACGGAGGGCATGTCCGCTGCGATGCCAACGCGGGCCGCGACGGTGAAGAACCGGACGGGATCCGGCGGCTGTTCTCGACGACGTCGCCGAGCGCCTACGAGTTCGGCGGCACCGTGCTGCCCGCCGGCGGTGGCCGGTTCCCGGTGACCTTGCCCGGCGTGCAGGTATCGGCGACTTCGCAACTGGGCGGGGATCCCTCGGCGAGCGGATTCGCCGCGGTGGACGGGAATCCCGAGACCACGTGGCTGCCCGACGTCACCGACCTGCGGCCGACGTTGACCCTGGACTGGGCGAAACCCCAGACGATCTCGGGAATCCGCGTCGCCGCCGACACCGGCGCGCCCGCGCGGTTGGAACTGACCACACCGACGTCGAGCCGTTCGGTCGAACTCGACTCCTCCGGTGCCGCGACCTTCGCCCCTTTGGAAACCTCGCAGCTGAAGATCACGTTCGCCGGCCTCGACGACGACCAGCGGACGCGGAACTCGCTGGGTATCGGGAGCCTGTCCCTGACCGGTGTTGAACTTCCCGCCCCGGCAGCGGAATTCACCCTGCCCTGTGGATCGGGGCCGAACGTCCGCCTGGACGGCTTCGACTACGACACGTCCGTACGCGGCACCCTCGCCGACTTCGTCGCGCACCGGCCGCTGACGCTGTCCGCGTGCCCCGATTCGGCGGGCGGCGTCGACCTGGCGGCGGGCGGGCACGAACTGCGGACCGACCGGTCCGAGTCCTTTGTGGTCCAGGACCTGTGGCTCAAACCCGCCGGCCGTGCCGTTTCGCCCGCTACGCATCGTGCAGTCACCGTGGACTCCTGGGACGCGACGTCCCGGTCGGTCACCGTCGCGGGTGGTGACGAGTCCATTTTGGCCGTCCCGGAGAACGCGAACGCGGGCTGGACCGCCTCGCTGAACGGGACTCCGCTGGTGAAGACCCGCGTCGACGGCTGGCAGCAGGCGTGGATCCTGCCCGCCGGCTCCGGTGGCGTGGTGCAGCTGGAGTTCGCCCCGGACTGGAAGTACCGGTCGGGTCTGCTGATCGGCGCGGTCGCGATCCTGCTGGTGCTGATCGGTGCGCTCTGGCCCGCCCGCCGTCGACGTCTTCCGGTGGAGGCGGGCTCCGGGCGGGTGGTCCCGGTGGTCCTCATCGGACTGCTGGCCGTACTGGGCGGGATGCTGCCGATCGTGCTGCTGATCGCCGTCCTGCTCGCCCGCCAGTTCAGCGAACGCGCGCCACGGTACCTCGCTGTCGGCGGCATGGTCGTGGGAACGATCGTCGCGGTGGTGGGGCGGCTGCTGGGGCACGGTCAGGAGTGGGCCTACGGTCCGGTGACCCAGGCTTCGCTGCTGCTGGCGGCGGCGGCGATGGTGGCGACTTGTGTGCCTTGGTTCGGTGGACGTTCACTTGAGACGGACGTCGGGCCGAGGTCGTAGGCGGGCACTGTCCAGTGCCGCCCGAAGTTCGGCCGCGACCCTGCCGGGCTCCGAACGCAGCCGTGAGGGCAGCGTCTGGAGTACGACGATCCCGGCCGCGGCATAGCGGGCGTTGCGGGCAAGCGTGTCCCGAAAGCCGGCATCTCCCGCGTGGTACCCGAGGGAATCGATTTCCCAGGCGAAGCCCAATTCGTCGCACCAGCCGTCCGGCTGGGCGATATAGGTGCCGTTCGCGTCGAAGATCTTGACGTTCCAGCGGCATTCGGGAAGGTCCGATCGTTGCCAGAGACGCCAGGCATCGGCTTCCGCGACCGACCGGGCACCGCCCAGGATCGGCGGGAGCATGCTTCTCAACGGCTCTGCGCCTGGCCGCCTGCCTTCGTCGAGTTCGTCCGCGAGCGCCCGCGGAAGGCAAAAGCCGCGCTGGACGGACTCGGCCATCATCGCCGTGACGGTGTCCTGATCCGGTGTCCTCCGCGCCGCGTCGATCACGGCTCGGGGTACTGGAGCTGTCGGGACGCCGGACCGTGGCCTGGGATTCGGGAGACGTCGTGACCGTTCGACGTGGACGAAGCCGCTGTTCGTGACCGAGCGTTCCGCCGGGACGAGAACGTGGACCTCCTCGGTGTCCGGGAGATTGCGCAGGCCATATCGCTCCAGGGCCCGTACACCGGTCAGGATCGAGCCGCTGCCGGAATGCAGCAGGGCGGCGTGGATCTGCTGTTCGTCGGTGGGCTCGCCGTTCTGGAGCAGCACGACGCCGGGCAGCAGCATCCGCCACGTCCCGCCGGGCTCGCAGCGTCGCGAGACCGTCCGGCGCGGCATGCCCACGGCTTCGAGTTCCTTCGCCGTGATCACCCGCGAACCGCTGGTGATCAGTGGGTGGCGAGCCCAGTCTCCCCTTCGCACGGGACCAGCATGGAGTCGATCACCGACATAACCCGGCGCCCGGCTTCGTGACCGGACCTTTGATGCGTGACTGTGTGGATTTTGGGACATCTGACGTCCCAAAATCCACACAGTGCCGGTCAGGCGCGACGCGACCGCAACTCCAGGACGGCACCGGACAGAGCCAGACCCCCGGCGCAGCAGGCAGCGACGGTCACCACCTGAACAGCCGACGAGTGCAGCCAAGCGGTCACCAGCACCGTTTCCACCACGACGGTCGTCCACATCAGCACGGTCACCCGCCGGTCACCGGCGGCGAGGCGCGAAAAGAGCAGGATCTGCACCAGTGCGAGCATCGAGCCGGCGAGGGCGAACGGCCAGACCGGCATGGTGCTGGCGGCGTAGCCGGAGCCGCCGATGAAGGAGAGCAGGCGTGGGCCGGCGACCACCGAGACGAGGAGCACGACGGCGTCGAGGGCGGCGCAGACGGCCAGGGCGGCGGGCAGGATGCGGCGGCGGTCGTCGCCGTTCGCGAAGCGGGGGAGTACCAGGACGCCGACGGCTTGGGGGAGCCAGTAGGCGATCTTCGTGACGATCGCGCCGAGTGCGTATTCGCCGGCTTCGGTCGCGGGGAGGGTGTGGCGCGCCAGCACCAGGTCGAGGTTCACCAGCAGGACCAGCGCCAGCATCGCCTGCGCCGCGTGCAGGACTTCGCCCGCGTGCCAGCCCGCCTTCCGCGGTCGCTGCCGTCCACAGAGGACCCAGCCGCAGAAGATCACCAGGTACGAGCCGATCGCGGTACCGGCCAGCGCGCCGGTGGCGTCGCCGCCGATCAGCAGGCCGATCAGCGATCCGCCGACCTTGCCCGCGCCTTCGAGCGCCATGAGTCCGGCCAGGAGGGCGAAGCGGCCGCTGCCCTGCAAAAGGCCGTGGAAGAGGCCGAGCAGCGTCAGCGGGCCGAGTGTGACGGCGAGCAGCAGCGCGGGCACCACGGAATCCAGGTGCAGCACGAAGACCAGTACCGGCGCCAGGAGCAGGCCGATGGTCGCGACGATGGCACTCGTCGTGAGGCCGAGCGCGAGGAGTGTCCCACTGTCCTGCGGTTTGCGGGCGACCCGCAGCGCGACGACGGTTTGCAGACCCATCGCGGGGACGACGCCGATCACCAGCACCGCCAGCAGCGAGCTCAGCTCGCCGAAAGCGCTCGGCGCGAGCAGCCGGGCGGCGATGATGCTCAGCGCGTAGGCGCCGGCGTTGTTGGCCGCCAGCGCGAGCGAAACGAGGATCGCCGCGACACGCTTGTCGGTCCTGGTCTCTTCGACCTCGACGTCTACGCTCAACGGTGCTCCCATTACCGGCGAGTAATCGGGCGACCATAACCGCGATCGAGGCGGAAAGGGAAGAGCAGTTGGACGCACGGCGCGAACGTCTCGTCTTGGCCGCGGTGTCGGCCGGGCTGGCGTCGCTGGTGTTCCTGCCCGTGCTCGGACGCGGCTTCGTGCTGAGTTACGACATGGTGTTCGCCCAGCGTCAGTCGCTGATCCCGGACGCGCTCGGACTCGGTTCCGCCCTGCCGCGATCGGTTCCCGCGGACGCCGTGATCGCGCTCGCGACCGCGGTCGTCCCCGGCGACGTCGTCCAGAAAATCATTCTGCTGCTCTCGCTGTTCCTTGCGGCATACGGCGCAGGGCGGCTGGTCCCGACGGAGCAACTCGGTACGCGGATCGTCGCGGCCACCGGGTACGCGTGGACGGCCTATTTCGCGGAGCGGTTGTTCATCGGGCATTGGCCGCTGCTGCTCACGTACGCCTGTCTCCCGTGGATCGTGCGCGCCGCGCTCTCGCTACGCCGGAACGAACCGAGGGCGCTCGCGGGACTGGTGCTCGCCTGTGCCCCCGCGGTGCTCACGCCACCCGGCGGCGTGCTGGCCGCGCTCACCGCGATCGCGCTGGCCGGACCGCGAAAACTCGGCCATACCCTCGGTCTCGCCTTCGTGCTCAATCTGCCGTGGCTCGTCCCGACTCTCCTGCACGACGGCGGCACGCTGTCCGATCCCGCCGGAGTGGCCACCTTCAGTGCCCGCGCGGAAAGCTGGGGCCCTGCGATCCTGAGCGTGCTGGGGCTCGGCGGGATCTGGAACGGTGACGTCGTCCCCGGCAGCCGGGGCGCGCCGATGGCCCCGGTGCTGATCCTCGTCACGGTCGCCGTGGCGCTGGCCGGGCTCCGCCCCCTCGCGCGAAAGTGGGGGACACCGCCGGCGAGAGCGCTGCTGCTGCTGGGAGTTCTCGGTGTCGTGCTCGCCGCGCTGGCGACACTGCCGTTCGGCGAGCCCGTGCTCTCCTGGGCGATGGGGCACGTCCCCGGCGCGGGACTGCTGCGGGACGCGCAGAAATGGGTGGCCTGGTGGGCGCTTCCGGTCGCGCTCGGGTTCGCGCTGGCGGTCGAAGCCGCCGCCGCGCGCCTGCGGACCGGGGCGGCGCGTGGGGCTCTCGTCGTGGCCGCCGCGCTCTTTCCCTTGCTCACCATGCCCGATCTCGCCTGGGGCGGCTGGGGAAGGCTCGAAGCGGTGCGCTACCCGGCGGACTGGAGCGAAGTGCACCGGGTGCTGGCGGAAGACGGCCGGCCCGGCGACGTCGTCACGCTGCCGCTGTCCACGTTCCGGAGTTTCGCCTGGAATGACCACCGGACACAGCTGGATCCGGCGCCGCGGGCACTGCCCGAGACCGTGCTCGTCGACGACACGTTGCGCGTCGGCGGCGAGGAGATCTCCGGCGAGGATTCCAGAATGGACCGTGTCCGTGCCGCGCGGTCGGCGGAAGACCTGTCATCGGCGGGAATCGGCTGGATCCTGGTCGAACACGGGACGCCGGGCCGGGTAGACCCGCGGTTGCTGACCGGCGCGGAACCGGTGTGGTCCGGTGACTGGCTCACGCTTTACCGCACTCCCGGTGAGCCCGCCGTGACCGGGACGCGATCGCCGATCCCCGTGGTGCTGGCAAACGGAGTAGCGCTGTTATCGATCGCGGCCGCACTGTTGTGCCTTAAGTTACCGGTGCGTACATTGAGCCGACGCAGGAATTCCCTGTCTCGGAAGGAGTAGGTCTTGGGCACCCTCATCGGCGCGGCAGCCGCCGTCATCATCGGGCTCGCGACGGCCGCGGGCGGGAGTTACGCGCTGACGAACACCGCAGATCCGGACGCCGCACCCCAGGTGCAGGCGAAGATCAAGGAGCAGTTCAACCCAAACTCGAGCCCCGAGCACGTCATTTACGGCAACCGCTGAGCCGGTGTCCGAGCTCGCTTCCGACCACGCCGGCCGGGTCGTCGGGCTCTACGGCGACCCCACCGTTTCCTGGAGCATCCTCCTGGAAGCGAGACTGTCTTCGGTGCTGACGCCGGAAAAGGCGCGGATGCGGCTGGCGGTCGCGGTCGAGGAACGGCCGTGGCTCGGAGCCGCTCCCGAAGTCGTGGCCGTTTCCGGCGAAGAACTTCCGGCGATCCGCGATCGATTCGCCGAGACCTCGTACGAACGCGGTGCGCCCTTGATCCGGGTCGCGGTCGGTGTCGACGAGCCCGTCGTGCTGATCGCCGCGCATCACGGCGCCCTCGACGGTCTCGGCCTGCTCGCCGTTCTCGGGCTGACCCTGGACATCCCGATCTCGTCCGCCGCCAAGGGAATCGGCGCACGCACGGCCGATCGATCCTTTCTCGTTTCCGCCTTCCAGCGCCTCGCGGAAGCACTTTTCGCGCCTCCGGCGAGAATCACCCCGGAACGGGCCGAAAGCCGCCCAGGAGACGTGTTCAGCGCGAGGATTCTCCCTCGCTCGCGGCTCGGGTCTTCGGCCTTCGCGGCGGCCGCCGCCAAGCTGACCGAGACGTGGAACGCCCGCCACGGCGAGGAAGCCATCAGGGTGGTGGCCGCGGTCGGCGCGTCCTGGCGAAGTGGAGCCGCGCCCGAACCCCTGCACGACAGCGCGTTCTTCCGGTTGCGACTCGGCGGGAAACCCACGGTCGCCGAAGTGGGCGCGCTGCTGGCCGCGCAGCCGCCGGAACCCGATTTTCCCGCCCGCAGCAGCAGGATCGCCCGGCTGGGCACCCGGCTGCTGGCGAGCAGGCTCGGTTCGACCTACCTGGTTTCCAATCTCGGCGTCGTTTCGGCGGCGGACGCGGTCACGTCGATCGCGTTCTATCCCGCCGCCAGCGGCCGCTCAGGCGTGGCGTTCGGTGCGGTGACCGTCGGCGAGACGAGTACCGTCACCGTGCGCGCACGCCGCAAGGACTTCGACGACGCCGCCACGGCCGACCTGGCCGACGGGATCGTGGAAGCCTTGCGGCGTCAGTGTCTGTAGGTGAACCCGCCGGTGATTCGACACAGCGGGTTCACGGCTAGGGTCACGTTCCGGACAAAACCTCAGCTCCGCCAACAGGCGTAAGGACCCTGGGATGGGGGATGGCCACCCCGGCCAAGTCGCGCACGAGTGATTCGAAACGGTTCACGCTGTGTTCCCAGTCGAACAGGCTCGCCCAGGTGATGCCGGCCTTGCCCATTTCGGTCCGCCGCACCCGGTCGGCGAGCAGACCGTCGACCTGCGCGGTGAAATCGGCGAAGTCGTCGGCCAGCAGCCCGGTTTTGCCCTCCACGATGGATTCGGCCACCCCGCCCGCCGCCCGGTAGGCCACCGAGGGCACGCCGTGCGCGGCGGCCTCCATGATGACGATTCCCCAGCCTTCCTTGACCGACGGGCAGAGGTGCAGCCAGGACCGTTCCAGGATCTCGTGCTTCTCGTCCTCGTCCACCCAGCCGTGCAGCCGCACGCGGTCTTCGACGCCCCGGTCGCGGGCGTGTTTGCGCAAGACCTCTTCCCACGGTCCCTGGCCCACGATCTCCAGCTTCAGCGTCGGCCAGCGCCGGCTCAGTTCCGCGACGACGTCGATCGCGTGCTCGATCCGCTTGTGCGGCACCAGCCTGCTGACCGCGACCAGCGTCGGCTCGGTCTCGCGGACGGCCTTGCCGCGCGGGGGAGTGTCCAACCCGTTGGGTACCACGGTGATCCGCGAGCCTTCGATACCGAGTCCGGTCAGTTCGCCCTTGGTGATCTCGGAAACCGTGACGTAGCGGCAGTGCCGGAACAGCCACGGCGCCAGCCGCGACTCGATCCACCAGCCGATACGGCCCAGCGTCTCGCCGAGCGCGCTGATCCACTGTTCCTTGTGGACGTGGTGCACCAGCACGAGAACCGGGCAGCCGGCGACGAGCCTGGCGAAGAACGGCATCCCGTTCTGGACGTCGACGACGAGGTCGGCGTGCGCTTTACGGATCGCCCGGAGCGCATGGAGATAGACACCGAACTTGTTGCCACGGCGGCGGTAGCGGACACCGTCGCGCCATTCCCCGGCGTTCGCGCCCGGGTACGCGGCGCACTGGATCTCGACCCGGTATCCGGCTTTGGCGAGTCCCTCGGCCATCCGCTCGACGTACCGCTCGGAGCCGCCGCCCTCCGGATGTCCGGTGTCGCGCCAGTTGACGAGCAGCACACGTGGCCTTTCCATCGTGGTTCTCCCAACCTGTTAGCGACAATGCTAGGTTACCGGTGCGTACACGGTAGAGGAATCATTCTCGGAAAGCGATGGTTCGATGGTCGGTAATCGGTCGGTGACCCCAGCAACGATGCCTCATCGCGCCACTTTGCGCAGATCGGTGACGTTGTTCCGGGCCTTTCTCACCGAACAGACGGATCCGGACGGTTTCTACTCGGTGCTCGCCGACGACTCGGTCCGTCAATTGGCGCGGCACACTCCGTTGAACGGACGGACCATCGTCGACGTCGGTGGCGGGCCCGGCTATTTCTCTGATGCGTTTCGCGCCGCCGGAGCCACGTACCTCGGCATAGATCCCGACGTCGGAGAGCTGACGGCGCGCGGAGAGGCAGGTGAGAACATGGTCCGCGGCAGCGGGACGAAACTGCCGGTGCGCACCGCGTCCGTGGACGTCTGCTATTCGTCGAACGTCCTCGAACACGTTTCCGAACCCGAGGTCATGCTGGCCGAGATGTGCCGGGTGACCAAACCCGGCGGCACGATTTTCGCCTCGTTCACGCCGTGGTATTCGCCGTGGGGCGGTCACGAGACGGCGCCGTGGCATTTCCTCGGCGGCCACTACGCCCGGCGGCGTTATCTCGAAAAGAACGGCAAGGAGCCGAAGAACAAATTCGGGGAGAGCCTTTTCGCCTTTTCCGCCGGCGCGGCCATCCGGTGGGGGAAGGCCGCGCCGCTCGCCGATCTTCAGGAGGTCTACCCGCGCTACCACCCCTCCTGGGCCCAGTGGATCGCGCACGTCCCCGGGATCCGGGAAGTCGCGTCGTGGAATCTGGTGATGGTGCTGCGCAAGCGTCAGTGACGTGAGGGGGCGGGGCGGCGCTTCACCAGCAGGAAGACCCCGAGCGCGAGGAAAGCCGCGCCGCCGATCCCGAGCACGATCGGCCCGGTGCTCCCGATGAAGTCCAGCTTGCCCTTGTTCTCGTCCACCTGCTTGACCATCGCGTCGACCGTCGCGTCGGTGAAGGCCAGCTTGCCGTCGAAGACCACCGTGGGCGTGGGATTCGCGGCCGACCGCAGTTCCTGGTGCGACCGCTGTTCCTGCTTGACCTGGATCCCCGTCACCGGCTCGATCCAGCTCGTGATGGTGCCCTGGTAGAACTGGCCCGCCTCGACGGAGCCGCCGGCGGCGCCGATGAGCGAGCCCGGCACCTTCTTCGTCGAGATCTTCGTGTCGGGGATTTCCTGGACGAACTTGTAGACCTCGACGCCCTTGATGTCCTCGACACCCTTGAACCGGGCCTGGACGGGGCGGCCGGTGTTGTCGTCGTAGACCTGGTAATCCTTCTGTTCGGTGCCGAAGGGGAACTTGAAGTTCAGGCCGGGCTGCGGCTTGTACTCCTGGACCTCCTCGGGCTTCTCGCCCTCTTTTTCGGGCTTCTCCTTGAGTTTGGTGACGAAGCTGCTGTTGGCCGAGCACTTCGCCTCCTGGTCGCCGCCCGGCGGGACGTACCCCTCCGCGGTGCGGCGGTCGAAGCAGACCTGGCGTTTGCTCGCGCTGACCACGGTCTGGTCGCTGGTGTCGACGACCGAGACGGCCATCAGCCACACGGCGACGTCCGTGCCCTCCCGCATCTCCGGCGGCGCGAAGTTCGCCACCACGCGGGCGGTCGCCTTCAGCTTGGCGTCGTCACGGATCTCCGTGACGGTCTTGCCGCCTTCGGTCTTCACCGCGAGCACCTTGGACGCGGTGCCTTCGAGGACCGACGTCGATTCCTGGTTCAGCGGCACCTTGGCGAGCTCGGGCTTCACGTAGGTCGGCAGCAACACCGCGCCGGCGACGGCGAACACCCCTAGTGCCAAGAAGATCAGGCTCAACGCTCGACGCAACGGTCCTCCTGGTGAGACCACGGAAAAATCCACATTACCCATCGGTAATCAGTCGCCAGATACTGGCTCCTGGGCCGGTCAGCGTCAAAGGTGTGACCGGCGGTCATAGGCACCGCGTGCGACCGGAAGGCGGTACGCGCGCCGCCATTCGGCGCAGGTAGCCAAACATGTTTGTTCCCGGGAACAACGTGAGCGGGACCACCATCGGACGACTTCCGGTGCGTGGAAAGGAACTCTGTGCCGCAGGACCTGAACGATCCCCGCGCGCTGGACATCGGCGCCTACTCGGATTCGATCACCGACGTCGAGCTCCGCGACGCGGTCGCCGACGTCGCCGCGCTGCTTTCGTTGCACGGCAACGTGATCCGTGATCTCGACGCCAGGAGATCACGGTGGCGCCCCGGGCGGCGGTCCCCGCATCCCGACATCGTCCTGTCGGCGGCCGGCAGGCGTCCACAGTGGACGAGATCGGCGAACCCCGAGGTGACCCTGCCGGTCGCCACGACCGCGCGCGGCCGGACCCTCGCGGTGCGGCTGACCGCGCGGCCCGGTCTCGGGCACACGCTGCTGGACCTCGCGAGGATCATCGACGCCGACATGGCGCCGGAGAGAAGGAGCTAGGCGTCCGCCAGCCGGACCGCCTCCAGCGCGACGTAGAGCTCACCGACGTCGACCGGGTCGGACAGATCGCGCCGGGTCAGTTCCTGCACCCGGCGCAGCCGGTACCGGACCGTGTTCGGATGGACGATCAGCCGGTCCGCGGCCTCCTTGGCCGAGCCGTGCCCGGCGAACCACGCGACCAGCGTGTCGAGCAGGACCTGCCGTTCCGGCTTGGGCAGCACCAGGAGCCCGGCCAGCACCGAGCGCAGGACGTCCCGCGACATCTCCGGCGCGCTCGCGACCAGCGTGGTGACCGGGGAGTCGCCGAAGACGGCGACGCCGGCGGCACCGGTGGTCAGTGAGCGGCGGGCGATCCGGGCGCGGTGTACCGCGTCCGGTATCTCGAGGAATCCGTTGAACGGCCTGCTCATCCCCACCGCCAGGGGCAGGGTGCCCAGTACGTCGCGCAGCCGCCGGACGTCCTCGACGCGGTCGATCACGACCAGGCCGACCTCGGCGCCGGGCCGCCAGGCCGATTTCCAGCGCCGGGCTCGCAGCAGGGCTTCGACGCCGGGCGGTTCGTCCGGTTCGATGGATTCGGTCACGACGGCGACGAAGGTGCCCGCCGCCGGGAGGTCGAGTTCCTTTGCGGCGTTCTCGAGCTCGGCCTGGGTGGCGAACCGGCCCTGCAGCAGGCCGTCCAGCAGGGCGAGCTTCTCCTGGGAGAGTTCGGCGGCGACCTCGCTGTACGCGGTGGTCAGCGCGTCGGAGTAGAGGTCGATGGTCTTCCACACGTTGGAGTTGATCTCCACCGTGCGGGCGGGGTTGATGAAGCCGGGGCCGGCCAGCTCCAGCAGACGCTCGTAGACGAAGATCCCGCCGATCCGGAACGCGCGGAGCACGGACGGCAGCGGGATACCCTGCCTGGCCTGGGCCAGCCCGGTCTTGCGGGCCGCGTCGAGCGGGAGTCCCCGCCCCTCGACGAGCGCGGTCAGCGCCCGTTCGAGATTCGCGCGGCAGACCTTGCGCAACTCGTCCGGCGCGGTGCTGTCCACCTGGTGATAGAACTCGTCCTCGTCGCTGAGGAGCTGGGCGAGGCGATCACTGAATTCGGGCAGCCGGGTGAGCATCGCCTGCATGAGCACACGCTGCTCCCGGGGTGCGGGAGTAGCGAGAGCTTCGGTGCCCATCCGTCAACTCTAACCCGATCGAGTGGCCGCTTTTTATCACGATGCGACGAAAGGGTGGTTTCACGAGCTGAGCGCCGTTGACAACCTGCGGAGTGTGTCGCGGGCTTGCCGCAGCTCATCGGGGGTGACACCGCTGTCGTCGAGCACGGCGCGACGCCGGGATTCACTCGCGTCCCACAGGCGCTCCAGCAACCGTGTGCCCGCGGGCGTGATGGCGTACGGGGGCGAGCGGCGATGGGCGGGATTCGGCTCCGCGCGAAGCTGGCCCGCCTCGGTGAGGTCGTCCGCGACGCGTTGCACGGCTTGGCGGACCTGTCCGAGTCGCCGCGCTATGGCGGGGACGGCGAGCGGTTCCTCGGACACCGTACTGAGCACGTGCCAGCGGGCGACCGTGGTGCCCGGTCCGGTGGCCTCCCGCTCGCTGATCCGGCGGCTCAGGCCCGCCACTTCGTAGACGTCGGCGATCAGCAGCCGGTAGTCGCGGACGAGGTCGGTCATATTTGACAGCATGCTGTCAAATCGTCATCCTGGCCCGTATGGACGTCACGGAACGGATCGCCGCCGTCTTCACCGCCCAGGGACCGCGTCCCGAACTCGCCGGACGGCTGGACGTGTTCGAGCCGCTGATCGGCGGCTGGGATCTCGTGGTGCACGACTACGCCGAGGACGGGAGTGTCCGGACCGTCGACGGTGAATGGCATTTCGGCTGGGCGCTCGACGGCCGTGCGCTGGCCGACGTGTGGATCAGTCCCGCCCGGGCGAGCAAGGGCGACGGGGTGGACGGGGAGTGGGGGATGAGCCTGCGCTTCTACGACGAGAAGATCGGCGCGTTCCGGTCGGCCTGGCTCGGCCCCGGCAAGGGCTGGGTGATCCCGTTCCTCGGGAAGCCGACGGGGGACGGCTTCGAGATCGAAGCCGACACCGACGGTGTCCGGCGCCGGTGGATCTTCTCCGAGCTGACCGGCGAGAGTTTCTCCTGGCGGGCGGAGGAAACGCTGCCGGACGAGGACCCCTTCGTCCGGCAGCGTTTCGAGGCCACTCGCGCGCTCAGTGGTTGATCTTGAACCACGGCTGCGACCAGCCGAGATAGGTGTAGTTCCACGCGTTCTTGATCTCCGAGATCGTGGTCTCGGTGAAGCTGCCGGGGCCGTGGATGTCGTTCGACAGGAACTTGCCGCCGCCGATGGAGATCATCGTGTGCCCGGTGCCGCCGTTGCTGAAGAACGCAAGCCCGCCCGCGGGGACCTGGGTGTCACCGGGGTGCTTGTACGAACCCGGGATCTGGGTCCAGTGCACGTAGGCGGTTTCCGAACCGCTCGCGGTCCAGCCGTAGGCCCACGCGTTGATCCGGTCGCACCAGCGGTAGTAGTTGGGATCGTTGTTCGTGTGCACGTGCGCCTTCGCCCACGCGACGGCTTCGGCGCAGGTCCGCGGGTTGCCGGTGCCCGCGGTGGAGCAGGAAAGGGTGCTGCCGGCACAGTCCGGGGCGACGCGGCCGTCCGAACCGGTGTAGACGTAGGCGTCGCTGATGTAGCCGCCCTTCGACGGCACGTAGTCCCAGATGTCGGTGGTGCCGTACTTCCCGGTCACGGTCGAGCCGTTCGTCTGGCAGTCGATCGTGACGGCGGTGCCGCTCGCGACGGTGCCGACCGAACTCGCGCTGGTGCTCGGGCTCGACCGCACGGTCACCGCCACCCCGGAGTCGGTGTTCACCGTGCCCGTCGCCGCGAGTGCCTCGCCCGCGCCGCCGAGCATGATCGCCCCGGCCAGGGCGATCGTGCCCACCGCGCCTCTGGCGATCCTCGATCGGATCTTCATCTCTGTCCTCCAGTGGTTTCCCCGAATAGGGGGACAGGATGGCGGATCCCCGTACAAGGCGCGTACAAGAAATCAACTGTCCGAAGTGGACGGTTCTATACCGGGACGAGCTCCGGTTCGGCGGCCTGACCGATGATCGGGACATCATTCGCGCAATGGGCGTTCCGCTCGGTGAGCAGTGTCCGAAGCCGCGCGAGCGCGCGGAACTGGGCCGCGCGGACCGCTCCCGCGCTCGGCAGGCCGAGCCGTTCGGCCGTCTCCTCGGCCGAAAGCCCGAACACGAACCGGAGCGCCAGCACCTGCCGGTGCGGCATCGGCAATCTCGCCAGCAGGACACCGGCCTGCAGCCGGTTTTCCAGGCGTTCGATCTCGTCCGGGTCGCGGCGGGTCCAGAGCGGCAGCCCGTCGCCGATCTCCGGGACGGAGGCGACCGGTTCGCGGGAACGGCGCCGGTGTAGATCGGCCACCTTGTGCCCGGCGATCCCGAGGGCGAACGCGAGGAACCGGTCCGGGCGGTACCGGTAGCGGGGCAAGGCGATCAGGACCGCCTGCAGTACCTCCTGTGCGCAGTCCTGTGCGTCGCAAGCTCCCGTTCCGGCGCTCCCGAGCCTGCTCGCGCAGTAGCGGAACACATGTGGGCAAAGGAAACGGGTCAACTCCTGGATCGCGTCCGGATCACCGGCCACGGCCGCCCGGACCACTCTGCTGTCCGGGTTGGGCAGTCGTCCCGCCGTGGCGGCGGCACGGGAGTCCGCGGGGACCGTCGATGGCGCTACCTCGTCCAAGTCTGCACTCCTGGTTCAGGGGAACTGCCTGCCAAGGTGCGCCCGTCATCGGGGACTGGGACTTCGTGCGCGGTGGTCCAGCTTGCCGCTCCCCGAGAGGGATGTCCACACGACGTGCCGGAAGTCATCCGAACCGCGCAATGTCTACTGTGGACACTGGTCGCGCGCCACCTTGAAGCAGGACAGTACTGGGGGATAGGCGGTGGTATCGGTGCTGAGGAGATCCGACGTCCAGACCAGGCAATGCGCGAGAACCCGGATCCGCTGGGCGAGATCGGCGTTCTCGCAGGCCTCGTCGATCTGGTCGGCGCAGGTGACCCGGTCGTCGCGGACGCTGGCGGCGATGGCGCGGACGATCGCGGCCACGCCGGGATCGAGCCGGTCCGGCCGGACCGCCATACCCGCGTGATCCCGCAGTCGCAGGGTGAACGGTTCGCCGATCCGCAGCGACCGGCGGCGATCCTTGGCCGCCAAGGAGAACGTGTCGACCAGTCGTCCGACGACGTCGCCGAACGCCGGTGCGCGCCGGGTGGAGGAAGCGATGGACACCAGCGCGGTGGCGAGCCGGTCGGCTTCACCCGATCTGGTGAGCGAAAGGAGATCGCGGGCGACGATGTGCGCGCGTTTGGCAGTGAGTGTCATGTCGGGCCCCTCGTTCGTCGTGCCGATTCCCGTTACCCCGCGGTGCGAGCGCTAAACCCGAAGGCCCGCCGATTGGCGCTGGTGGGGGTGCGGGTTGCGCCGTTCGGCTCACGTCGCGGGTTCTGTAACGGTGAGAGACCGGGAGACGTCGCCTTTGGTGCGACCGGTCGTCGGCGGGCGGAGGGTCATGCTGTCGAGTCTTCTTCCCGGGCTGCGGGAGCTCCGGGCACCGCTCGCCGCGGGATACGTCTGACTTCTCGGCCTCTGGCTCGCCCTGCGGCCGGGCCTGCCTCCATCGGCTCAGGCTTCCGGCGACGAGGACTTCCGCGACAAGGTGCTGCCCCACATCCGAGGTCTCCAGGAGGTCGCCCGCCGGGTGGGCGGGAACCGCCGGAGATCATCGCCGGTGCACGGACTGGTGAACACCGGCGCCGGGCCATGGACGACTACCTCCACCGGTGGCATCTCCTCGGAACCGTCGTGCGGCTCGACGTCGTGGGCGGCGGCCGAGCAGAATCTCGCGGCCGCGCTCGCCGTGGAACGGGGTCGTGCCCGGCTACTACGCCGGTTACCCGAACGCTCGGGCGCCGATGGAGACGCAAGGACGGATCGCGACCGTCGCGCCGAGCGAGTCCATGCCGAAACCGAAGTTCCAGCGACCGTCCACAAGGGACACCCTCCTTGAATCCGGTGCCCGGTTTGAGGCATTCGCGCGGGTTCGCGAGGGGGTCGTGAGTGCTAAAGGCGGTTATTGAGGGGAAGGGCGAATGTGGCGCGACCGAGCCTCTGCGGTGAAGGACCCCTTCACTGGCTTAAGGCAGAGGCGGCCTTCGTGGCCGTGGTTCTGGACTGGCCGACAGGAGCCGACCGCGCCCCCCTCCGAGTGTTCCACCAAGGACACTTTTCGCTGACTCAATGTCCGAGTGATGCCCAGATGGGCGATGTCACGAGGGGGTCGTGGGGGGGGGTTTTGGGTGGGAACCCAAAAACCCCCCCCCACCCCCCCCCCC